>CAZBYU010000153.1:0-4142 GCA_964496235.1 uncultured Oscillospiraceae bacterium
GCGCGTCCATCAGCGCGTGTGTAAGTACGTCGGCATCGGAATGCCCCAAAAGCCCCTTTTCAAACGGAATATCCACACCGCCGAGTATGAGCTTTCGCCCCTCGACAAGGCGGTGGACATCATAGCCGTGTCCTATCCTCACTGTAATCACCCCTGTTTTTGAGTATAAGCTCGGCAAGAAGCACGTCACGAGGCTCAGTGAGCTTTATATTGTCTGCATCACCCTCGACCGTGCGCGTCTTCACGCCCATGATCTCCACGGCAGAGCAATCGTCCGTAAGCGTAAGCCCATCGCTGACCGCCTTGGAAAGTGCGCCCTTGATGAGATCTGCATTGAAAACCTGCGGTGTCTGGACGCGGATCGTACTCTCTCTGTCAACAGCACCGACAACAAAGCCGTCTTCGTCCACGGCTTTCAGGGTGTCGGTCACGCGAATGACGGGAACGGCGGACATGTACTTTGCCGCCGCGTCCACCGTGCGACGAATGACCTCCTCTGTGACGAGAGGACGCGCACCGTCGTGAATGGCGATGAGCGAGGCGTTGCTTTTGACCTCGGAAACACCGGCAAGTGCAGATTCCATACGGGTCTTGCCGCCGCGTATGACCTTGACCGCCTTGGTGATGCCGAACTTTTTGCACAGCGTTGCCGTCTCCTCGACCTTATCCATGCGCGTGACAACGATTATCTCGTCGACAAGGTCACAGTTTTCAAAAACGAGGAGGGTGCGGGCAAGAACAGGCATGCACCCAAGCTCGAGCATGAGCTTATCTGCGCCCATGCGCTGTGCCGAGCCTGCCGCAACGACAACGACAGAGCAGGTCAGCTTCTTTTCGGTTTTTTTCTCCGCTTTCTTGAAGAGATTCTTGATGTTCATATGCCCCTCCTCTATATGAGATAATATGCGATCAGCCTCTGAGCTGTCTCTTGCGATAGAAATTCATCATACCGTCCTGCATATCCTCGAGATGCAACAGCATTTTGCCCGCGCCGTAGGCGGCACAGGAGACCGCATCATCAACCACGACGGTGCGGATATTCGTACTGCGCTCGATAAGGCGGTCTATACCGTATATCAAACTGCCGCCGCCGGACATAATTATGCCGTTTTTGTCGAGGTCACCGACGAGCTGGGGCGGGGTGCGCTCCAAAACGGCATGCACCGCGTCCAAAATGCGGTTCATCGGCTCGACAAATGCCTCGATAAGCTCGGTGGAATTGATCTCAACGGACTTGGGCAAGCCGTTTTTGAGGTTTTGCCCCTTTATCTCCTCTATGCCGACATCGGGACGCTGTATAATACAGCCGATACTGCGTTTAAGCTCCTCTGCGGCACTGAGACCTATGCGGACATTGTACTTTTCGCGGATAAAGCGGACTATTGCCTCGTCAAAACTACCACCGGCAACCTTGATGGACTCGCACTCGACAACACCGCCTGCGGAGATGATGGCGACCTCGGTCGTGCCGCCGCCGATATCTATGACCATATGCCCGTCGGGCTTGGAAATGTCCACACCCGCGCCGAGTGCCGTGGCAACGGCGGTTTCGAGCAGGTAGACCTTTCTTGCACCCGCCTCGATACACGCGTCTATCACCGCGCGTTCCTCAACGCCGTTTATACTGCTGGGAACACAGGCGAGTATGCAAGGCTTGAAAAGGCTGAAGGAGGTTATGCGGCTTATAAGGTCACGCAACATCTGCGCGGTGATCTCATAGTCGGAGATAACGCCGGCACTGAGCGGGTGAATGGCCACTATATTGGCAGGTGTGCGACCGAGCATCTTCTGCGCGTCCTGCCCGACCTTGAGGATCTTCCCCGAAAACTTATCCACTGCCACGACAGTCGGCTCACGCATAACAACACCCTTACCCTGCTCGAAGATGAGCGTGGAGGCTGTTCCCATGTCAATGGCTATGTCTCTTTCAAATATATTCATGCCGGTTCTCCTATTTTTATATTTTCGACATCTGTTATTCTGCTTATTGCGTATTTCGGTTCTATTTTAATCCATAGTACACGCTAACGTCAATGCAAATATTTTTTCCGCACCCGCGCGTTTGAGAGTCTTTGCACATTCCTCGAGCGTAGAGCCTGTTGTGACGATATCATCGACGAGCAAAACGCGCCTGCCCTCGACGGACACACCGCTTGCAAGGCGGTACACCCCGCGGACGTTTCTTTGCCGCATATGCTCATCTCCCGCACCGGATTGCGGCGGGTTATGCCGATGCTTGACCAGAAGCGGGACACACTCCGTCTCCATAAACTCCGCCAACGGCTCTGCAAGCAGTCGTGCCTGATCATAGCCTCGTCCGCGCAGTCGACGCGCACTGAGCGGAACCCACGTGACGACATCGGCATAAAGCTCATTATCGTCGGCACAGCGGCACATTATGGGCGCGTACAGCTCGGCATAGGCGGACACGCCACTGAATTTATAGCGGAGGATCGATTGACGCACTGCATCCTTGTAGTAAAGCGCGGAATAGTATTCATCAACATATTTCCCGGGCTTCGGCAACACTCCGACAGGCGTATACGGCAGATTTATAAGACAATGGGCGCATACCGCCGCCGTTCCGTCGCTCAAACGGCGGCAAAACGGACAGCGCGGCGGATACAAAAGGTCAAGCAGTGTGTTGAGGTATTTATTCATGTCACCCCGCAAAGCAAACGCAGACGCACTCTGAGCGCAGTATAGCGGCGGGACTGACGGAAGTTGTCTATCATCTGATACGCCGTCTGATCGTCACCGACGAGAATCAAAAGCTCTTTTGCACGTGTGACGGCGGTATAAAGCACATCGCGCGTCATGAGCATGGGAGAGGAGGCGGAGAGCGAAAGCACAACAGCTCTGTACTCACTGCCCTGTGATTTATGAACCGTCATTGCCCAAGCATGCTCAAGCTCCAAAAGCGAATCGAAGGAGTAGGACGCGATACGCCCGTCAAAGCTGACTGTAAGCGTCTCGTTCTCGGTGTCCACGGAAACTATATGCCCGATATCACCGTTATATATCCCGCTCCCCGCCGCGCTGTTGTCCTCGGCACGCCAGAGAATGTCATAGTTATTCTTTATCTGCATCACGCGGTCACCCTCTCGGAAGGTGACATCACCGAACTGCTTTTCGCGCTTGCCGTCGTCGGGCGGATTGAGACGCTGTTGAAGCTGACGGTTGAGATTCTTCGTACCCATCTCGCCCTTTCGAGTCGGCGAAAGCACCTGTATATCCTCAGCGGGTATATTCATCTTCGTCGGCAGACGCACGGAACAAAGCTCCACTATAGTCTCGACGGAGCTTGCCGCCTGTAGACGCTTGAGGCGGAAGAAATCGCCCTTATTGTCACCGAGCCGGGGATGCTCACCGCGGTTTATCATGTGCGCGTTGCCGACTATACGGCTACCGTCGCCCTGGCGGAATATCTCAGTGAGCTTGACCGTGGGGACAACGCCGCTTCGTATCACGGCAGAAAAGACATTGCCCGGTCCCACGGACGGAAGCTGGTCGGCATCGCCGACCATGACAAGGCGGGCATCGTCCGGCAACGCCTGCAACAGTGCCGCCATAAGTGTTATGTCAACCATTGAACACTCATCGAGTATGACCGCGCCGCAGTCAAGGCGGTCATTCTCGTCCTTTGTGAACACGACACGCTCCCCATCCTCTGCAAATTTCGCACCGAGGAGACGATGCACCGTGACAGCATCCTCCCCGCTCAGCTCGCTCATGCGCTTTGCCGCGCGTCCGGTCGGCGCGGTGAGCAAGGTTTTTATGCCGAGATCTTTGAACATTTCCAGTATTGCGCGGACGGACGTGGTTTTACCTGTGCCGGGTCCGCCGGTGATGACAACAAGCTGGTTTTCAAGCGCGAGAGTGAGGGTTTGCTGTTGCAGGGGGGCGTATTTTATGCCCTGGCGGCGTTCTATGCGGCATATGAGCGCGGGGATATCCGCATGCTCGTCGAATTTACGGCGGCACATACGCGCCAAATGCTCGGCAGTGTCTGTCTCTGCCTCGTATATCTCGGGGAGATAGCATGCTTTGCACCCGGCGATCTCTTCATAGGCGATCTGCCCGGTTTCTATAAGCTCGGCAATACCATCATCAACGTAATCGGGCTCTACGCTGATAAGCTC
>CAZBYU010000154.1:0-4134 GCA_964496235.1 uncultured Oscillospiraceae bacterium
AATGGCATTCAAGAGGTCAGCGGTTCGATCCCGCTTATCTCCACCAAAAGCACCGGACTTCGTAAGAAGCCCGGTGTTTTTTGCGTTAGAAGATTAATGCAGCAAGATTGAATGTTACTCCATGCGTCGCATTATATGAATTTGATGTCAGGATTGCTTTCATTCCTCGGCGATGCCGACGTGACCGCGCTGAGAATATGCGGACGGCGAAAAAGCACACATCACATATGCATATAGAAAACCGAAGAATAATCAAAAGCTGACACCGTTCACAGTATGGTGTCAGCTTTGTATATGTGCTTGTTATTTGAAACAATTCCCGTTCATATGTTCAAATGTCCGTCGCGGAGCATGCTGAACGGGTCACCGCCGTTGCCGACGAGCGAGGTGAAGCTAAGGCTTGCGTCTACGTGTTCACTCATGGCACGTCGGGCAAGATCCGGCATACGCATGCGTATTGCGGACACGACCGAGATGTGGTTATACTTCACGCTCGGCATCCACGGGTTTGCATCGCTGTTGCTGTCGGTGATGAACTGTAGCATAGATGCCTGATACATCGTCAGCTTGGGCAAGAGCTGTTCATAGCACTGTATGATGTATGGGTTGCCGCAGGAGCGAATTATAAGCTGGTGGAAAGGCATGTCGGTGTCGCGCATGCCGTCAATGTCGCGCTTGATAACGCTGTCGCGGAATGCCTCCGCCAGACCGTTCAGCTCACGCAAGGTGTCATCATCTGCGACGTGAGCACAGATGGAGGCGGCCTCGCTTTCGATGGCAGTGCGTACACGATACAGACTTATCATGTCGTGCAGATTAAGTTCAAGCACGAAACTGCCGGCTTGATTGGGGTGCTGGACAACAAAGCCTATCTCCGTCAGCTTTGTGATGGCCTCTGCTACGGGAGTTCTCGATATGCCGAGCGAGGAGGCAAGCTGATTGACGTTCAGCTTCGTGCCGGGGCTTATTTTCAGGTTGATTATATCATCGTAAAGCAGTTGTGCCACCAGATCGCGTAGCTTCGCGTCGGGGTTTGCGACCATGCTCTGTTTGAGCTCGTATTGCTCCATTTGACTGCTCCTTTTGAGAATGTTGTCAGCTAAATATACACCGACGGCGAGAGAAAGTCAACGCGAAAGAATGCGGCAAAGAACCCACAACGCGCCTAAATGCAGAGGGTAAAACGCATATATCCACCGTGCCTTGGCACCTCGCCGCCCGTTATAGAGCAATATAAGCCCTGCGGCGGCAACCGCGCCGATGACAAAGCACCACGATGACAGATGTGTGGCGTACTCGGCAAAGCTCCACAGCACGATGACGAGAGACTGCACTATGCGACTTCGTCTCGTAAGATATATTCCTGCCGTCAGCAAAAGCCCCATATATCCGTAATCGCTCCTCGGCAGTATCACCACGGCGGCAAGGCAGGCAATGATAAGCCTGCTAACCGCGCGGCATATGCCGCACCGAGTACGCATGGAGTCAACAAACCGGTCGAACGCGGCAAGCACGGCAAGGGAGACCGCCAGCGTGAAAAACACGTTCAGCCCCGGCGAGAAGATGTCAAAGAATGAAAATGGTGTCGCGCCGTAGCTTGACGGAGAAAAAGCCAGTGCGAAAAACGGCTGTGACACGGCGGCAAATACCGCCATACGCACGAGATATTTCCCACGTGAGTGCGTGTGCGTCAGTCCATTTGAGAGCATGAACGCAAAAACCGGAAAGGCAATCCGCCCAATTGCACGCATCAACATATATTCGGAGGGATAAAGCCCGGCGAGATAGAGCGTGTATGCCAAATGGTCTGTGAACATCGACACTACGGCGATAAGCTTTAAGGCAAAAGCGGTCATTTTTTTCCTCGTCTGAACTGCAAGAGTGTTATACGGAAAAAGCGGGTCATGTGCAGACCCGCTTTTTCAAAAACCAATGATCGGTTGCGATGCTCATGCGCGGTAATCATCGTCGTAATCGTCATCGTAATACTTGCGCCTGTTGTTGCCGGAGTTCTTTCCGCTTGCGTTTTTCAGAAGGAAGAACATACCGACACCGATGGCGGTGGCGGCGAGAACCATTGCGATAACAGGACCGATTATGTCCAACTTCAGACCGCTGTCTGCATCGTCCTCGTCATCTGCGTCGGGAGACGGAGAGGGGGAGGTGAGCGAGGCAGTGTAGGTGACGGCAACGGGGGAGGAGTAGATCACCTTGCTGTTCGTCGTGCCGTCGGAAGACCAAACGCCCACGTAGTAATACTTACTGCCGGAAATCGTGTCGGGTACATAGGTGGCGGACTGTGCGCCGGCTATCTTTGTGCCGTTGGCGTTGCTGTTGGTGTCGTTGCGGTACCACTGGTAGTGTAGCTGAGTACCGCCGTCGACGGCGGCAGGTGTGGCAGTGACGGCGAGTGTGGTGGTTTCACCCTCACTCAGCACTGCGCCAACAGGCTGAGTGGAAATAGTGGGTACGGCGATTGCGGCAGATGTGTCACCGGTGTTAGGTGCGGCGGACGCGGAAGGGGAGGTTGTGGGCTTTGCCGAGACTGTGGGGTTGTAGGTTGCAGCGGGCTTTGCCGTGGAGGACGTGCCAGTGGTAGAACCGGAGGCGGAAGAGGAGGTAGAGCCGGACGAACCGGACGCACCGCGCACACGGATTATCGCGCCATTGGTGCAAAGATAGGTCTTGCCGTCGGCGGCGATGAATTTGCATTCAACGCTCCACTCGTGCATGCTTGCGGGAATGTTGGAAAGGACAAGGGTGTCGGTGTCCGCACCGGATACGGTCAGCCCGCCGAAGTATGCGGCGGCCTCCTTCGCGGTGACGGTCTTGGTGGTGTCCTTGCTGACTATACGCCATACGCGGCTTGCGGCATTGTCCGCACGCGCGATGAAAGTGGCGGAGCCGCCTACGTCAACGGTTTCACCGGTCGGGTTCTTGGTTATTTTCAGTGCGCCGCCGTTGTTGACAGAGCCGGTCGCGCCGTTATATCCGTCATAGCTGATGTACACGACGTTTGAATATACCGCCGAGCTGTATGCAGAGCCATTGTACGCCTTCACGCCGACAAAGTAGTATGTTGTGCCGCTCATTGCGGCGGGGGGCGTGTAGGAGGAGGCGGTTGCGCCGCTTATCTGGGTTGCGTTTGCGCCGTTGGAGGAGTTGCTCTTAAACCACTGGTAGTAAAGCGAGATACCGTTGCCGAGATTGGGGCATGCGGCGGAGACGGAGAGCGTGGCGGTCTGACCTGCGGAGAGGTTAATAGAGCCGGGCTGCCCGGTGATGGTGGGCGCGGAGAGGGAAGAAGAGGTGTCCGGTGCGGGGAGATTCGTCGTACCCGAGCCGACCTTTACAGCGCACACTGTGGTTATCGCGGTACACTGTGCGCCGTTGATCGCGCCTGTTGCCACGCAGTAGATGGAAAAATCGGAGCTTGCCGTGAAAGTGTAGCTCGGACCTGTCATGACGACCTTGTTGTTTATGTACCAGGTGTAGGTGATGTCCGTGCCTGCGCCGAGAGTACCGTAGGACGCGGCGACATCGAGAGTATAGGTCTGCCCCGAGGTGCAGTTATAGCTCGTGGAAAGGTTTTTCGTGAATCCAAAGCCATCATCGGCAAAGGCCACCGCGGACAGTGCGAAGACCATTACCAACGCGAGAGCAAGGCTAACTGCGATGCGAAAATAGTTCTTTTTCATTTTATTATCCTCCTAAAAGGGTTACATAACATTATACATTACATGCCGTGCGTTTGCAACAGAAAAAACCAATATAAAATAAATCTCAATGAAATTCAAGGCTTTTCTCGCGCTTTTGACGACACTAGTCGGCATAGTACCGCACTGAACGGCTTAACATAATTGCCGACCCTTTTCGCTTTCGGTATATATGACGCAAATAATACAAAAAAGTTGCATATCAACTGAGAAAAATATAAATAAATTTGTCGAGGAGAAAAAGCGTCTTATGGCGTCTTATTTGTATTATACAGTATATGAAATTTCCACGAGGTGTTATAGCATAAAAAACACTCCCCGAGGTTAAAACCTCGGGGAGTCAGCTTGTCAAAAAAGTTCTATTGAACTTTTTTGACTGCGCTTAATCCGCCGAGCATTTTGAATACTTCAAAATGCT
>CAZBYU010000155.1:0-4120 GCA_964496235.1 uncultured Oscillospiraceae bacterium
GTTATAAGGAGAAGTGTGCATATATGCGGGATTTGCCCGCGGGGTACACGGAGGAACAAATGGACAAAATGAAGCTACGCGCGTATGCAAAGCTCATTGCACGCATGGGTGTTAATATACAGCCGGGGCAGGAGGTCGTTATCCGCTCCGAGCCGGAGCAACTTGAATTCCTCGAAATGCTCATTGACGAGTGCTATCTCGCCGGTGCAGACAAGGTGAATGTGGAGTGGCGTTTCGACGCGGCACAGCGGCTCGATATCAAATACCAGAGCGATGAGACACTAGGTCGTGTTGAGCCTTGGGAGGAACAACGCCTCAAAGAGCGCGTGGAGAAGCTCCCGGCAAACATATATCTTGATTCCGATGACCCCGATGGGCTTGCCGGCGTGGATCAGGACAAGTGGGCGCGTGCAAGGCAGAGCCGCTTTAAGGTCACGAAGCCCTACCGCGACGCGATGGAGAATAAATACCAGTGGTGTGTTGCGGCAGTTCCGGGCAAAATGTGGGCAAAGAAGGTCTTTCCCGACCTTTCCGAGTCAGATGCCGTTGAAAAGCTGTGGGAGGCAATACTAAAATGCGCCCGCGCCGACGGAGATGACCCGATGACTGCGTGGCGCGTGCATAACGCCAACCTCCGCCGCCGCTGCGATTGGCTTAACTCGCTCTCACTTCGCCGTCTCGTTTACAGCAGTGAGAGTACCGGCACTAACCTTTCCGTCGGTCTCATCGACAAGATGCTCTTTATGGGCGGCGACGAAGCACTGCTGAATACCGACGTGTGCTTTAACGCCAATATCCCGTCCGAGGAGGTTTTCACCACGCCCATGCGCGGCGAGGTGGACGGTCTTGCCGTGGCTACGAGACCTCTTTCATATCGCGGCAGTCTCATAGAAAACTTCTCCGTGCGTTTTGAAAAAGGACGCGTGGTCGAGGTGAATGCGGAGAAAAACCGTAAGGCACTCGAGCTGATGGTTGCAATGGACGAGGGTGCGGCAATGCTGGGTGAGTGTGCACTTGTGCCGTATAACAGCCCTATTCGAGAAAGCGGGATATTGTTCTATTCCACCCTCCTCGATGAAAATGCCTCCTGCCACCTTGCACTCGGCGAGGGCTATTCAAGCTGTCTCAAAGACTTTGAAAAATACACTCCCGAAGAGGCTCGCGCCGTGGGCGTTAACGAATCTATGATTCACGAGGATTTCATGATTGGCGCACCCGACCTTAATATAACCGGAATCACCGCCGATGGTCGAGAAGTACCCATATTCGTCAACGGTGACTGGGCAGACGCATAAGAAACATAAGACAGGCATACGCGTGTGTGCCGCCGGGGGGATAAGCTTATGAAGCCGGATACGAAAAAGAGAGTAAAGTTTTTCGTGAACAAAAACAGCGCGCTTGTACATGCGGCTGTCATATTCATGGCACTGTCGGCTGTGTTTCGCCTTGCCGGGTGTTGGGGTATGCTCGGTGACAGCTTCTTTGCCGCCACCCAGCTTGCTCTCCCGCTTACCTGCAATCTGCTGTTCATCGTGTGCCTTATGTTGCTCGGCTCCCGCGCTTTTTGGACGACCTCCGTTCCGGTCATTTTGGGCGTGGTGTTCTTCATCATCAAGTCGTTCACCTTTACAAGTGTGCTTCACACCGTGCTGTGCATACTGCTTTACGTGCTTGTTGCCGTGCTTTATACTGCAACGGCTTTCGGCGTGATACCCACAAAGTGGCTTCTTGTGCCGCTGTTCGGTCTGCCGTTTGTCTACCATATCGCAGTGGAGGATCTTGCCGCACTGCGCGATGCGAGCGTCACGGTTGCGTCTGCCTTGCAGGAGATATCGGTGCTGTGCATTATGCTCGCGCTTTTGTTGACCGCATTTGCAATGAAAAAGCACAGAAATATTGAAGAGCTTGATCTGCCGAAGATGCGTACCCCCAAAGTCATTCCACCGCAGAAAAAGGACACGATGGGGCAGTCTGCCGCCGCACGGCAGACCGAAGCTGTGCAGGGTGCGTCCGCACCTGCCGCGGCGAGTGAGCCTAAGTCCGATGCAATCACGAAAACGGAACAATCCGGAGTATCTATATGAGCCAACAGGAAAGAAAATCAACCGGCGTGACCGGCAGAACGGGCGGCTATACCGCCCGAACCGGGCAACATGAGGCTGTTGCCTCTATAAGCGCGAAAAGAGACGATACCGCTCGCCACCGTGCCACCGCGGGCAATACGTCCTCAATGCCGCGCCGTGTGCACCCCATGGACGGCGAGGGGCGCGAATACAGTGCCGAGGTTGCCGCCATGCTTGACCGCCGTGCCGCTAAGAAGCGGACGGTTTATATTGTGTTTACCGCGCTGTCGGCGGTGTTTATAATTCTCCTTGCCGTGGTTTTGAGAAGCATTTCCGACACCAAATCCTTCAACAGCTATATGGAGCAGGCTCGAACCAGCTATTACGCCAGCGACTTTGACAGTGCGCTCACCATGCTCCGCAAGGCCGCCGCCATTGATACCACAAACGAGTGCATGGCGATGACGGCACAGTGCTACGAGTCGCAGGGGAATTATGACAAGGCACTGGAGACCCTGCGTAAGATGGACACCTCCGACGAGCAGGTTGCCGCTTGGATAGATGAGCTTGAGGCTCGTCGCGCTGTCATACGCGAGTCGAACATGGTCACAGTGGCGGGAAAGCAGTATAAAAGCGACACTACCGGCGTTGTGCTTGATAGCATGGGCTTGGGCAACAGCGTTATGGAAGAGCTTTTACAGCTTTACGCACTCAATAACCTCTCCATTGCCGATAACAGCATAAGTGATATATCCGACCTTGCCCGACTCGGCGGGCTTACCACACTCAATCTCAGCGGCAATCTCATAATCGACATCTCCGCCCTTGTCCAGCTCACGGGGCTGAGAACGCTGTATCTTGACGATAACCCCATTGCCGACCTCACCCCGCTTACCCAGCTTACAAACCTCACAACGCTCAGCATAAAAGGCATCTCCATATCCGAGACCCAGCGTGAGCGGCTTGCCGCGGCACTGCCGAACTGTGCAATACACAGTGAGGCGACCGCAGAGGAGAAATTTCAGGATATAAGCTTCGGCGGCGTTACCTTCAAAACCGACGTGACCGAGCTTGATTTGAGTGGCATGGGGCTTCAAAATATATCTGCCCTTTCAAACTGCAAGAACCTGCAAAAGCTCAATCTCAGCGGCAACACCATATCCGATCTAAGCCCGCTCATGGATATCCCGACTCTGCAATGGCTTGACATATCCAATAACTATGTCACGGACCTCCGACCGCTCATGGGCATTACGAGCCTTCGCTTCCTCAATGCCTCCGGCAACTATTTTTCGACAACCGTTCCCCTCGGCAATATGACCGGGCTGACCGAGCTACATATATCGGATACGAACATCAGTGATTTTTCCGGTCTTAAAAAGCTCAAAAGTCTGCAAATCCTCGGCATGAATGCTTGCGGTCTGACAAACGAGGCTCTTTCACAACTCACCGGGCTTACGGGGTTACGCTCCCTGCAAATAGAGGATAATCTCAGCCTCACGGGTGAGGCGGTAGACGCGCTGAAGGTCAGTCTTCCCTCCTGTGAGGTCACACACTCTCAGCTTACCTATCTTGTCGAGATAGGCGGCTACTCCGTGACAAATGACATCACCGCCATCGACCTCAGCGGTCTCGGTATAAGTGATATAACCAATTTCTCCAAGTTCACAAATCCTGAAACGGTCAATCTTTCAAATAACAGCATTTCAAATCTTTACCCCCTGCAGGACTCGACGAACCGTATGCTGATAAAGAATCTCAATCTCTCCTGCAACGCCATCATGGACGCGACGCCTCTTGCTACGCTTTACGGTCTTGAAACGCTTGATGTGTCGTATAACATGATATCCTCGGAATTGCCGTTTATGGGGCTTACCAATTTGCATACACTCGATGTAACCGGCACCATGCTAAATGCCCAGCAGGTTGCCGTACTGCGCCAAACCCTCACCGGAACAAACGTCATATCCGACGTTGACACAGCCCTTGTTTGGTGATTGAAAAACAACATATTCGCCGCGCCTGAACGCTCAATGCTTCACAGCGGCGAATTTTTG
>CAZBYU010000156.1:0-4116 GCA_964496235.1 uncultured Oscillospiraceae bacterium
GTCCTACGCCGCCTCGCGTTACACCGAGGCAAAACTCGCCGCGATTTGCACGGAGGTGTTCAAGGACATCGACAAGGACAACGTCGATTTCGTGGATAACTACGACGGCAGTATGAAAGAGCCGACGCTTTTGCCCACGGCGTTTCCGAACGTGCTGGTCTCGGCAAACTCCGGTATCGCCGTCGGCATGGCAAGCCAGATTTGCGGCTTCAACCTCAACGAGGTGTGCCAGACTACTATTGCCTATCTCAAAGACCCCGAGCATGACATCATCTCCACCCTGCCCGCGCCGGACTTTCCCACCGGCGGCGAAATAATCTACGACAGGCGCGAGATGGAGGATATCTACCGCACGGGGCGCGGCTCATTCCGTGTGCGTGCGCGTTGGCGGCACATTGAAAAGGAAAACATAATCGAGATCTACGAGATCCCGTACACCACCACCTCCGAGGCGATAATCGACAAGGTGGCAGAGCTTATAAAAAGCGGCAAAGTGCGGGAGATAAACGACATGCGCGACGAGACTGACCTCTCCGGTCTCCGCCTTGCCATCGACCTTAAACGCGGTGTAGACCCCGAAAAGCTCATGCAGAAGCTTTTCAAGCTCACCACCCTTCAAGACAGCTTCCCCTGCAACTTTAACATTCTCATCGCAGGCAACCCCCGCGTCATGGGTGTGCGCGAAATACTCGACGAGTGGACGGCCTGGCGCGTCGAATGTATCCGCCGCCGCGTGTTCTTCGAGCTGAACAAGAAGAAGGAAAAGCTGCACCTCTTAAAGGGGCTGGAGAAGATCCTTCTCGACATTGACCGCGCCATTGAGATAATCCGCGGCACGGAGCTGGAAGCCGACGTTGTGCCGAACCTCATGATGGGCTTCGGCATCGACAAAACGCAGGCGGAGTACGTCGCGGAGATAAAGCTACGCAACATAAACCGCGAGTATATCCTCAAGCGCACCGCCGAAACCGAGGCTCTCGAAGACGAGATAGAAGAGCTTGAAGCCACGCTCAATAACCGTCGCAAGATCCGCGCGATCATCATCAATGAGCTGACCGAGATAAACAAAAAGTACGTCTCCCCGCGCAAAACCGGCGTGGTCTACGCCGCCGAGGTCGAGGAATATGCCGAGGAACAGCAGATTGAGGACTACCCTGTCACGCTCTTCCTCTCCCGCGAGGGGTATTTTAAGAAAATCACGGCGCAGTCCCTGCGTATGAGCGGCGAGCAAAAGTATAAGGACGGGGACGGGCTGAACATCTCCTTTGAGTCCTCCAACCGCCGTGAGCTTCTTATTCTCACGGATAAACAGCAGATATACAAAGTACGCGTGTCGGACTTTGATGACTGCAAAGCCTCCGTCCTCGGCACATATCTTCCCACGAAGCTTGCCATGGACGAGGGCGAGAGCGTCATCACCATGCTCGACCCCGGTGACTATCGCGCGAACCTCCTCCTCGCCTTTGAAAACGGCAAGGTCGCGCGTATCGAGCTTGCCGCCTATGAGACCAAGACAAACCGCAAGAAGCTTGTCAACGCGTATTCGGATAAAAGCCCGCTTCGTTCGGTGTTGCCTCTCGCGGAAGAGACGGATCTCGTCTGCCGGTCAAGCGATGGGCGTGTTCTGGTGTTCAATTCCTCGCTCCTCCAGTCGAAGTCCAGCCGCACCACTCAGGGCGTGGCGGTACTTTCGGTAAAGGCGAGGCGCACCCTCACGGAGCTTACTCCGCTTGCCGATGCGCCGATTGGAAATCTCCCGCGCTATCGCGTGCGTTCTCTCCCTGCGGCGGGTGCGATACTTCGCCCGGAGGACGTCGGGCAGGAGCAGCTTTCTCTTCTCGACAGCGGCGAGGACAACGCCTAAAACGTCATTTTTCCGGACTTCCGAAAGGTGGTTTAATAAAACATGTCGGATATCAGAACCCGTCTTATGACCAAGGGGCATATGCACCCGGTCGCAAAATACACCCTTGTCGTACTCGGTGCGGCCATCGGCGCGGCGGGCTTCCAGTTTTTCATGTTCCCAAACTTTATCGTCTCCGGGGGGCTTACCGGTATCGCGCAGATAATAAACCGCCTGTGCGGTCTGCCTGTCGGTGTGCTGAGCATTGTTCTCAACATTCCCCTTTTCGTCCTCGCATGGCGGCAATTCGGTGTCAAATTCACCCTTGATTCCTTCATCGGCACGGTCATCTTCTCCGTTTTCATTGACCTTGCCTCCATGCTCGACTATACCGCCACCAATGACCCCATGCTCGGCAGTATAATCGGCGGCGTTATCAAGGGCATGGGTCTCGGCGCGATCTATTACGTCGGCGCGACCACCGGCGGCATGGACATCGTCGCGCGTTTCCTCCGCCGCCGCTATCCCTACATCAACTTCGGCACGTTCATTTTGCTCCTCGACGCGGTCATCATCGCCGCCTACGCTTTCATTTTTCACATCGCCGAGACAGCCATGTACTCGCTTATATGCATGTTCGTCGTCAGCAAGGCGGTCGACCTTGTGTTGTACGGCCTTGACAACTCCAGCATCGTATACATCGTCAGCCGCAACGCAGATGTCATCGTCCGCGAGATAACCTCCGGCAGTCTCCATCGCGGTGTGACGCTGTTGCACGCCGAGGGTGCGTACTCACATGAGGAACACCCCGTGATAATGTGCGTCATCAAACGCCCACAGATTGCCGAGATTCGCCGCCTTGTCCGCACCATGGACGAGCAGGCGTTCCTCGTCGTAACCGACGCGAAGAACGTCTTCGGCAACGGCTTTGACAGCATAAACGACAATAATTAAGGGGTCAGATATGAAAAAACGCTCCGCCGCCGTCGCATTGACGCTGTGTGCAACGCTGTTTCTCTCCGCCTGCGGCAGTGTCTTCGACAAGCAATACGTCAGGATTGAGCCGTACACCCCCACCGCGCAGGAAAGCTCCGTCTCCGACGGATATATCACGGTTTATAACTTCTCCGGTCTCAAGCAGGCGATACGCTCGCTTGTCTCCACCGGTGACGGTGACGGCACTGTCGTCTTTGACCCCGCCTATGACGGAGACGCGGCAGAGGATATGGCCTCCGCCTGCTGGCAGGTACGCACTCAGGACGCGCTCTGTGCCTACTGTGTGGACAATATCTCCTATGAGCTTTCCAAAATCGTCACATATTACGAGGCAAAGCTACATGTTTCCTACGCCTCCTTCGTCGAGGACGCGGCAAATATAGTCAAGCTCCCCTACTCCGCCGGAGTGGAGCAGATAATAAAGACCTCGCTCGACGAGGGTCAGACCAAGCTTGTCGTCCTCGTTAACCGCAGTTCATACAGTGCCGAGGACGTGGAGGCTCTCGTGGCGCGTGTATACCGCGAGTACCCCGCCACCGCGCCGCGTGCGCCGGGGATAAGCGTCAACATGTACTCGGGTGCAAACATGCAACGCCTGTATGAGATAAACCTTCGTTTCGGCATGCCCGCCGACGAGCTTTCATCGAAAAAGCAACAGCTTGACGAGTTCCGTCCCTTTGCTGATATCGACACCGCCGCTCTCGACGAGGGCGAACGTGCACTTATGGCGTATGAATATCTCACCTCGCACTGTGACATTGCCGACGAGGGCATGGGCGGCTCTATTTACGCCGCACTTATCGAATGCCGCTCGGACAGTGAGGGTGCGGCTCTGGCATATGTTGAGCTGTGCCGTCAGCTCGGGCTTGACTGCCGCATAGTATATGGGCAACGCACCTGGCAGGAGCATTGTTGGAACATCGTGCGTATCGGCGGGGATTATTATCACGTCGATGCAGGTCTCGCCGCGTCCGACCCACGGCACAACTTTCTCTGTGCCGACCGCAGTCTCTGGGAAAGCTATCGCTGGGACGTGTCCTCCTACCCCGCCTGCACCGGCACACTCACGTATAGCGACGTTCTCGACTCCCGCGGTTTATCCGCCACGCTCACCGACAGTGACACAACAGAAGCCGACAACACCGGCATCGGCGTTTCCGCGCAGGTTGATGCAACCGACGGAGACAGTGAAAAAAGTTCTTGACAATTCAGCAGTTTGTGATATTATATATCCGTTGCTGTTGCGGCTTTAGCTCATCCGGTAGAGCGCCACCTTG
>CAZBYU010000157.1:0-4092 GCA_964496235.1 uncultured Oscillospiraceae bacterium
ATCCTAAGGTATGCGCCGCTGCCATCCGCCGCTATTGTAGCAAAATACTCGACAATATCGACGATATCACTTCCGTTGAGGAATTTTTCCTGGATGATGCCGAAACCGTACTCGTGGCTTACGGCTCAGTCAGCCGCAGTACCCTCTCTGCGGTGCGCCGCGCAAGAGAGAACGGTCTGAATGTCGGCATGCTCAAGCTCAACACCGTATGGCCCGTCCCCGAAAAGCAGATTCGCGCCGCCTGTGCAAAGGTCAAGCGCGTCATCGTTCCGGAAATGAACGTGGGTGACTACGTGCGCGAAGTTCAGCGCATCGCAGGCTATGACAAGGTTGAAAGCTTCAGCTCCATCGGCGGTGCTTTCCCGACGCCCAAGTCCATATACGAAAAGATTGCAGAGGTGAAGTGATATGAACAGTACCGCGGAAAAATACATCAGAAAAGAAGCACTGCCGTTTATCTTCTGCCCCGGTTGCGGACACGGCATAGTAGTCAACAGCTTTCTGCGCGTTGTGGACAAGCTCGGCATAAGAGAAAACGAAATGGGTCTCGTCAGCGGCATAGGCTGCTCCTCGTGGAGTCCGGTTTACATGAAATTTGACTGCCTTCACACCCTCCACGGCAGAGCCCTTGCTCAGGCCGAAGGTCTCAAGGCCGTGAATCCGGACAAGACCGTCGTCGTTTTCTCCGGCGACGGCGACTGCGCCGGTATCGGCGGCAACCACCTTATTCACGCGGCAAAGCGCAACGTGGACATGACGGTTATAATGATGAGCAACTACATATACGGCATGACCGGCGGCCAGCGTGCACCCACCACTCCCTACGGTGCAACCACAAAAACCTCTCCCCTCGGCAACGAAGAACACCCCTTTGACATGTTTAAGCTTGTCACCGGTGCCGGTGCGACCTTCTACGCCAGAGCCAGTGCCACGCACCCCATTCAGCTTGACAAAGCGATCGAAGAGGGCATAAAGCACAAGGGCTTCTCCTTCATTGAGGTTCTCTCCCCCTGCCCCACGACCGCCGGCAGAAACATTTTTAATTTCAAAACTCCGACCGAGATGTACGACTGGTATGAAGACCAGCTTTGCGTCCTCAAACCGGGACAGGCTGAAGCACCCGACGGCAAAATCGGTTTGGGCATTCTCTACGTTGACGAGAACAAAGAAGAGCTGTGCGATGTACAGTCAACTAAAAAGGAGGCTGCTAAGAAATGAAGATTTCGATAGATCAGGCGTGGTGCAAGGGCTGTGCACTGTGCGTGCGTGCATGCAAAAAGGGCGTTCTCGAAATAGGTCACGAGCGTAGCCGCGGCGGCTATCTCATGCCGTATGCGAAAAACCCCGAAGCCTGTATAGCATGCAGAATGTGCGAGCGCACCTGCCCCGACGTCTGCATAAGTGTCACCAAGGAATGAGGAGGGCTTGACAATGCGTAAGGATTTCAGATTTGGCGGTTCCGGCGGTCAGGGGGTCATTTCCCTCGCCGTGCTGCTTGCAAATGCATACGGCGTACAGCATAATTATGAGGTCGCCCAGACACAAAGCTACGGTCCCGCCGCCCGCGGCGGCGCATGCAAGGCAGAACTGGTGGTTTCCGATGAAAAGATTGACTACGTCAAGGCCGATGAGTTAGACTGCTTTGTGGCGTTTAACAAGCCCAGCTTTGACAAGTTCAAAGACAGCATCACTGCAAAGACCCGCGTTTTCGTCGACAGCACCTTCATCACCGAGGCTGATGTTGCCGACTGTGGGGCAAGCGAGGTGTTTATGTTCCCCGCCACGCAGTATGCCGAAGATAATTTCCGCGTCGTGTGTACCAACATTGTGATGATGGGCTTCTTCGTGGCAAAGAACCCCGAACTCAGTCGCGAAAACGCACTGGCCGCCATACGCGACGTAATGAATCCCAAGGTGGTCGAGCTGAACATAAACGCATTCAACTTCGGCTATGACAAGGGACTCGAAGCCTGACAGGAGGCGTTTATGGACAGAGTATGCAGCTCTCTTAAAGGGAAAATAATGTCCGCCGAGCAGGCCGCGCAGCTTGTCAAGAGCGGCATGTCCCTCGGTCTGAGCGGCTTTACGAGCGTGGGCTTTCCCAAGGCGGTTCCCGCCGCGCTGGCAAGCTCCGGTCATGCAAAGGATCTCACCGTTTTGGTCGGCGCGGCCGTGGGCGATGACTGCGACGGCGCACTCGTGCGTAGCGGCTGCGTGGCGAAGCGTTTCGGTCATCAGACCAACGCCGACATGCGCACCGCGATAAACAATGGGAGCGTCGGATTCAGCGATATACACATCTCTCACTTCCCCATGAACCTCAACCAGCAGACCCTCCAGCGCGTCGACGTCGCCATTGTCGAATGCGTGGCCATCACCGATGAGGGGATTTATCTCTGTGCAGCCTCCGGCAGCGCAGACGCCGCCGTACGCAACGCCGGCTTTGTCATCGCCGAGGTCAACACCAGCGTTCCTATGGGGTTGATGGGCATGCACGACGTGTTTGAGGTCGGCATTCCGCCGCACGCGCACATTATTCCCATCGAAAACGCGCGTGACCGTGTGGGTACAGCCTTTGTCCCCTGCCCGCCGGAGAAAATCGCCGCAGTCGTGATGACGGACAAGCCCGACCCTCCCCAGAAGTACAAGCCCGTCACCGAGGTCACTCAGCGCATCGGCGAAAATGTCGCGCTTTTCTTGAAGGGCGAGATCGCAGCCGGGCGTCTGCCCGAGGATCCGGGTCCTCTGCAATCCGGTGTCGGCTCTGTCGGCAACGCCGTTTTGAGCAGCCTTTCAATGAGCGGCTTCAATGGGCTGACGATGTACACCGAGGTCATGCAGGATGCAGCCTTGGAGCTGATAGACCGAGGGGTTATCGACTTCGTTTCGTCCAGCTCTATCGCACTCACTGCGGATAGCATGGAGCGTTTTTTCAAAAACATTGATTACTACAAGCAGAAAATTGTGCTACGCCCGCAGGAGATTTCAAATCACCCCGAGGTCATTCGCCGTCTGGGTGTCATCGCACTCAACACACCCGTCGAGGTGGACATATATGGCAACGTAAACTCCACACATCAAATGGGTAGCAAGATGCTCAATGGCTTGGGCGGGAGCGGCGACTTTGCCCGAAACGCCCGCGTCAGTATTTTCGCAACCGAGTCCACCGCGAAAAACGGTCTCATATCCTGCATAGTGCCCATGGTGTCCCACGTGGATCAAACCGAGCACGATGTCGCAGTGGTCATCACGGAGCAGGGTATAGCCGACCTTCGCTGGAAAACTCCGAAAGAGCGCGCCGAACTACTTATAGAAAATTGCGCTCACCCGGATTATCGCCCGATGTTGCGTGAGTACTATGAACACGCGCTGGCGGTTTCAGCCGGCAAGCACACGCCTCACGACCTCACCATGGCACTGTCATGGCACCAAAGATACTTAGAAACAGGATCAATGAAATAACACATATTAATGCAAAGGAGAATGAAGATGAGCAACAACACCGTTCTTTACTGCGAAAAACTGCCTACCGAGGGTATGGAGACCCTAATTTCCGAGCTTTGCCCGCCAGAGCTGGATCTTCGCTTCCTGTATCCGGTCAAAAACGGAAAGAAGGGCGACTTTGAGGATGCCGACTACATTCTTGCCTCTATCCACAAAATCGGCAAGGACGAGATGGACAGAGCGGCAAATCTCAAGCTTATCCACGTTCCCGCAACCGGCTATAACCACGTCAACCTCGACTATGCAAAGGAAAAAGGCGTCCCCGTGTGCAACAGTGCCGGTGAAAACGCAAGCACCACGGCGGAGTTCACCATCGCGCTCATGCTCGCATGCATGCGCCGCCTCAGCATGATTGACAGCCGTTGCAAAAAGGGCGAATGGCACAGCTGGACCTGGCGTCATGACTCCTACGAGCTGCGCGACAAGACCATCGGAGTCGTCGGCGGCGGCAACATCGGTCGCATGGTGCTACGCAGGCTTCAAGGCTGGGACTGCAAGCGTTTCCTTTATTTTGATCCCTATCCCATGCCCGCCGAGCTGGAAAAAGAACTCAACTGTGAGCGCGTTGATTTGGAAACGCTTCTGCGT
>CAZBYU010000158.1:0-4081 GCA_964496235.1 uncultured Oscillospiraceae bacterium
ATATTATCCCCACTGTGACCGACATATATTTTAATGCCCTTTTCTTTCAGGGAAATGACGTTGGGGTTAGCGTCGTTCATGTCCGAGCCGGTGATGTTCAGCCCCATGCCCACAAGCACCTCTGCCAACGACGACATCGAAACGCCGCCTATACCCACGAGATGACCCTTTCTTCCGGGTGACATGTAGTTATCGAAATCTATCATGATATACCTATACGCTCCTGCTGCAAAAGATGTTGATATTGACCGCGCAAAATGCTAAAATCAAAGGCGAGCGATCTGCCGTATCGCGCGTCGACGAATCGCGCGAACGGCGCACAACGCGCTTGAACCCGCTTTCTCGCTTTATTATTATATAACCTAGTTATTATACTATTTATCCGTTGCCTTTGCAAGGATAAATAATTACCCCGACCGGAGTGTGACATGAACAATATAACACCTCCCAAATATGTCCGTCAGGTGCTTATCTCGTTGCAATCACGCGGGCATCTGGCATATCTTGTGGGCGGCTGTGTGCGCGACATTATACTGGGTGTTCGCCCGCAGGATTGGGACGTATGCACCAGTGCCTTACCCGAGCAGGTGCTGGAGATTTTCCCGAAGTGCATCACCACGGGGCTACGCCATGGCACAGTCACCGTATGCATAAACTCACGGCAGGTCGAAGTGACCACCTTCCGCTCCGACGGAAGCTACGCCGACCATCGCCACCCCGAGGCTGTGAGCTTCGTGGGCGATCTCAACGCGGATTTGAGCCGCCGCGACTTCACCATGAACGCCATTGCCCTCCCTCCCGACGGGCTGGTGGCAGACCCGTTCGGCGGCGTGCAGGACATTGAGCGGCGGCTTATCCGCTGTGTGGGTGTGCCGGAGCTGAGATTTGAGGAGGACGCACTTCGCATGTTCCGCGCCCTGCGCTTTTCCGCGCGGCTCGGCTTTGACATTGAGGACGCAACCATGAACGCCATCGCCGAGAAGGCTCCGCTTACCGCCGTGCTTGCCCCGGAGCGCGTCCGCGAGGAGCTTGAAAAGACCCTGCTCACGCACTCGCCGGAGCGCGTCGGACAGATGATAGAGCTTGGTCTGCTCGACGCATACCTCATTCGCCGCCCGGCGGATTACGCGCTTTTTTCCCGCCTCGATAGTCTGCCGCGCAAGGCACTTGCCCGCTGGTGCGCCCTGTGCGCGGTTTTACTGCGCTGTGACTGCATTCACTCCGCCGAGGAGCTTTTGACGCATTTGCACCTTGACGGACGCACTATACGTTGCTGTTCGCAGGCGGAAATAATGCTACAGGGCAACAAGCCCGCCACACGCGCCGAGTGGAAGCGGTTTTTGAACAAATACGGAGTGGACAGCGTCACCTGCGCCGCACAGTGCCAAGACCTTATCCGCTCCGGTCACTGTGTGAAGGAGCTGAAAGCCGTGCTGAAAAGCGGCGAGTGCTTTTCCATGAAGCACCTTGCCGTCACGGGTGATGACCTTTTGGAGCTTGGTCTGCACGGACGTGAGCTTGGCGAGATGCTGCGCTTTCTTTTGGATTACGTGATAGAATACCCCGACAATAACCGCCGTGAGTTGCTTTTGTCACTTGCGCGGAGAACGGAGGAATGAGTCTTGGACACATGGGATAAGCTACGCACTGAGTGCGCCGAGTGTCGGCTTTGCCAGCTGGGTGACACGCGGCATAAGCTGGTCTTCGGCATGGGCAATGAGACGGCGGAGATTCTGTTCATCGGCGAGGGACCGGGTGAGCAAGAGGACATACAGGGCTTGCCGTTCGTCGGTCCTGCCGGTCAGCTTCTCGACAGTATGCTGGAGATGATAGACCTCGACAGAAGCAAGGTCTACATCGCAAACATCGTCAAATGCCGTCCGCCGCGCAACCGCGACCCTCTCGGCTCCGAGCAGGAGGCTTGCCGCGTCTGGCTCGACCGTCAAATCGAGCTTCTCAACCCCAAACTCATTGTATGCTTGGGGCGTATCGCGGCGCAGTCACTCATAAACCCCGATCTTCGCATAACACGCGAACACGGAATGTGGTTTGACATCGGTTCACGCCGCTACATGGCAATGTATCACCCCTCCGCGCTCCTGCGCGACCCCGTCAAACGACCCGACGCGTTTGCCGACCTACGCACCCTGCGCGCCGAAATCCGCTCTCGCTGTGAACACACCTACTGAAAGGCACAACCGAACCCATGCTTAATTTCAAAACCGTCACCCTCTGCGATAAGGCTTGGGTGGACGAAATAGTTTTTTCCGAGCAAAGTCCCAGCGCGGACTATAATTTCGGCAATATTTACATCTGGGACAAGGCGTTTCGCCAGCTCATCTGCCGTTACGACAACCGCATGCTCACCAAACTGCGCTATGAGGGTCATCCGAGCTTTGCCTTCCCCATCGGCACAGGTCCGCTCCGCCCCGCGATAGAGGCATTGCGCGAATACGCCGCGGACAAGGGCTACCCCTTCCGTCTGCACGGCGTGACGGAGAGGCACAGAGAGCTGTTGGACACCGAGTATCCCGGCTCGTTTTCCTACGAGGAGGACACGGACTGCTTTGACTATATCTACTTGGCGGAAAAGCTCGCCACCTACTCCGGCAAGGCTCTCCACGGCAAGAAGAACCACTGCAACCGCTTTGAGGCGGAAAATGACTGGTGCTTTGAGGAGTTGACACGTACACATATCCCCGGCTGTCTCGACATGCTGGATGTATGGACGGAGGAAAACTCCGAGCGTCTGGATAAAAGCATATCCAAAGAGCATGACGCGGTCATACGCGCCTTTGCCGCGTATGAAAAGCTCTCGCTTGAGGGCGGTGTGCTGTTTCGCGGAGATGAAATACTCGGTTTTACCGTGGGCGAAATGGTGAGTGATGACACTTTTGATGTACACTTTGAAAAAGCGGAGGGGCGTGTAAACGGCGCGTACCCCATGGTATGCCGTGAGCTTGCCCGCATGCTCCTCGCAAAGCGTCCCACTCTCCGTTACATTAACCGCGAGGACGACATGGGCATTGAGACTTTGCGCTTTTCCAAGCAATCATACAAGCCCGAATATCTTTTGAAAAAATACACTGCACTTTGGACAGGCGGTGACAAACCATGAGCGAGATAACACTCCGCCGCGCCGAACGCGCTGACTATCCCGCACTGGGTCAGCTGTGGCGTGAATGCTTCGGTGACAGTGACGGGTTTATAGCGGCGTTCTTCGCCTCGCTGGACAGTATCGGCGGCGGCATGGTCGCCGAGGTCGACGGTTCCATTGCCGGCGCGGCATACGCCATATGCGACGCATGGCTTGTCTGCCCCGGTGACGCTCCGTTGCGTGTGGGATATATCTACGGCGTGGGAGTGCATGGCAATTACCGCTCGCGCGGTATCGGACGCGCCGTAACACACGCGGCAAAAGAGCTTGCGTTCTCCCTCGGCGCACAGCTGATCTCAACTCTCCCGGCAGAGGACGGACTATACCCATGGTATGAGTACGTTATCGGCGTTAAAAAGTGCATGAGCCGCACCTGCACGCTCCTTTCTTCCTCCCCTGCCGTGTCCGTCGCGCCGATATCTGCAACAGATTACAACAATAAACGCGAAGGCATTTGCTTCACTCTGCCACATCTCAGCCTTTCCAACTCCGCAACGGAGTTTGAAGCGGCGTTTTTGCGCGAATACGGCGGCGGGCTGTTCGCCGTCGGAGATAACGCGATCGCCGCGGCGTATGTCGACAATGACCGCGCCGTCGTGCGAGAGCTGTTAGGCACGGCAGAGAGCTTACAGTGTGAATACGCCGCCGCCGTGGGTGCCGCACTCGGCACGAAAAGGGTCGAGCTATGGCGCGAGTGTGACTTTGCCGAGAGCGGCGTTCATGCAAACGCGACCGGACGCATTTACGGCTATATCGCCGCAGATCGCCCGCTCCCTGCCGGTCTGGTATGGGGTATTAGCTTTGATTAAAGTCCGTCCGAAATTTTTATGTAAACTTCTTGGCTTTTAACATTTCTGTAACACAATCTCTGTTTTTCTTGAAACAACTATCGGGTATATTAATACTCGCAAGTAACAGTTTTTC
>CAZBYU010000159.1:0-4072 GCA_964496235.1 uncultured Oscillospiraceae bacterium
CCTATATGAGAGTCGAGATAATCCTTAACAGCTTGAATATCTGTGAGCATGACAGCATAACTTTTTATTATGCCATCTCTGAATGCCTTATCCAGTGCTGTATCGTCAGTTAGCATATCGAAGAATTTTGCAGATGCAAAATATTCGATTGCCTTATCTATTGATGCCTCATCAGTCTTTGCACGGTTCACCGCACCAAAAGCTAACTTAGCCTTTGCGACTTCCGCATCAGGAACCAAGCAAAGTATAGGCATCTTGTGTTTATTAGACCATTCGCGGGGAGAATCTGTTCCGGTTCTTTCCTTCCAAAGTTTCTTCAACTTAGCACTCTTCAGTCCTTCCATATATGCCTTAACTTTGTTTTCGACCGTGTTTAAGTAATCGGCTTTTTCGTAAGTAAAAGATCCGGAAGGAATAGTGCTAAAGACTTCTTTGATTTCTTCATCAGAAAGCTTGTCAAGATAGTAACAGCACACACGCTTAAACATATCTACTTGATTGTTGTAAAAACTGCGGAATGTTTCGGCATTTGTGCGAAGCAGATCCAAGAAACTCTTCTTCTGAGAATCAAGTAAAGTGCCAGCTTTTTTCATGCTATGCAAAAGGTTAAGGAAAGGACCGAGGTCATCCAGATAATTCTTTGCAGCGGCATAGGAAATTCGGATATATCCACACTTATCACACCATTCACGAATAGTGGCATCATAGGAGATGCTCTTAGATATAATCTTATTGCTCTCGCTAATGATGGTATATTCCAAGATTACTTCACGAATCTTTTGCTGTGCAGTTTCAATATTCCACACCCAGTTTGCGGCATCTGCATCAAACTTCTTGCGTAGCACATTGATATACTGTCCACCGTCCCCGATTTCTCCCGCCAAAGCAACAAGGATACCGTCATCAAAGGTGGTGAGATACTTAAGCATACCATTAGTGCAGTTTTCTTTAGACAACAAGCCCTTCAAATCAACCTCGGCTTCAGGATTCTCAATTGATAGCTTGCCAATTGCCATAGCAATATCGCAATCAGTTTTGGAGGATCCAATGTTGTTACTATTCACGATACCGCAGAACAAATCAATTATTTCGCCCAGAACAGCCTTTTCTGTCTTGGTGATAGTTGAATCCAAAATGTACCGGAGCGTCCAAATCGGGAAGGAATACTCTTTCATTTTTCCGCGAATTCGTTCTCTCGTATTCGGAACAGAAGTACACATATTGAGTGGAATTCCAAAAGCTGCCGATGTAATTTCGTTGAAGGCTTTTTCCTCGGGCGTCATAGCAACAATATACTTGTCTTTGTAACGAGGATTGGGAGTTATTTCGAGTCTGATGACTTCATCAACCATCTCCTTAAGCTTGACGACATTCAAGATGTCATTTGTTAAACCGTCACTCCAACTATATGTGCCGGTTGCATATTCTTTGAGAACGAATCCCAGAATAAATGCTGTAAGGTTACACGGCATAAATCCGTAAGGAGTAGCCTTCAGTACATCATAGACCTTTTTGATAGATACACGGCCACCATTGACAAAACCCTCATTGATAACTTCATCAACGCGATTTTTAATCTTAGAAATCAAGAGGTGAGGCTTGCTCTTCCAATATTCTGACACCTTCCATGCGCCTTCTAACGCAGTTTCAAGTTTTGTAACAGGGCTTCCCGAAAGGAATGTGCCAGCGGTCTTTTCGTTGAATGCACACTCTACGCCCTGTTTCAGACTACTCGGTGTATACATATTTGCGATGACATTGTATGCGCCTTCAAGACATTCAGGAAACTTTTTCTTATTAACTTCAGAAAGGATTGCATACAATGCATCAAGAGAGGTTGCACGTTCACCGTCGCATTTTTCCGCAGTGTGAACAATAAACTCACCCGCAGCAATTCTGTTCTTCCACTTTTTAAGTGAATCCTTAGCATTGTTTGCATACTGAGTTGCCAATGCACCATCCTTACCTTGCTGCGACATGGATAAAGCCATATCATGGCGGTAGGTGCTATATCCATCTGCACCAAATGGAGTTCTCGTGGCATCGATGAAGATCATATGGTAAGTACCATCAGCAAGTGCGTCTCGGATCTTCTTGCCGATTACAACACTCTCCGCGTCATCCTTTGCAAAACAAACAACAGCCACAATTTTATTCTCGTATTTTTCTTCGGTGTTGCGAAGCTGCTTGATCGTAGAATCAAAATCAGATGCAGATACATAACGCAATTCATAACGGAGTTTCAGCGCACCGCCAAGGGTTATTGCATCAACTATTTTCGTTCTATCTGCAAGTTCTTCAATAATCAGAGCAGATGTACTCTTCTTATCAATCTGTTCTTCAAATGGAGTAACATCAATTTCACTCTCGTTGTTGTAAGCAGCATACTGGAACTTTCCGCCACCAAGGGATTTCGAGAACAGCACCTTGTCGCGGACGAGCTGGTTTGCACAACGGGCAGCGGCGCCTTCCATGTCTGTTCCCTCAAATGCATTGTTGAGATTCTTTTCGTTAGGAATAAATAGTTCTACAGAATCACCAGCGTATTGAGAGATTGCTTGTAACAAAAGAACTGTCTTTAGCACTCGCTTTTGATCAGAATCCAGTCTTTGATTACCTGCGCGATTATAATAATCAAGAATGGAACGAATATCATGAGCAAGATATTCCTTTCCTTTGTCGTAGAAGAACTCCCAAAGCATATCTACAGAAAGTAACGGATTGTCATCCTCTGGTCCGAGGTTATCAATAAACCACTGGAAGCCCTTGATATCGTCTCCACGATCATTCTTGATGAAGTCAAACATACTACGCTGATTGGAATCAAAGGCCGAGGATATGTGCTTCAAGAGCAGTGCAGCATAAGGATGAATGGGTAGAATATCTGTCATCTCCTTGTCGGAAATACGAGCGACGGATTTTACCAGCTTACGAGAATCTTGAGTTCTGTTTGTCAAGTCGCCTAAAGCAAGCTCCCAGTCTACCCGTACGGCAGGGTCTTGGTTCTTCTCCATAGCTGCACCCATGAGCTGGAAAGCAATGTTTTCGGGCAAGCTTATTAAGCTATGGGGACTAACAAAGCGTCCGTTCAGCTTAATAAAGTCCTGATCGCGTTCGTGGAAGAGGCCCTGTGTTACATGGGTTACTAACACAAAATAGAAAGGGTCAGTTTCACTGATTTCACATAGCTCCTGGAAACCAGTCAGATTACGAGCGTTATTATAAAAATACTCAGTAAATTCGTCCCAAATGAAGACAATTGCCTTCAAATCATTTGCCTTGATAACCTCAAGAATCCAATTACACAGGTCTGTAACACTCAGAGACAGAGCTTTCATCTGTCGCTCATCCGCAACTCTGAAGATGTTGTCCATCACCTTAGCTAATGCATCGCCGGAGAATGTACGCAGTTTTTCGAGAACAGCGTCTACATTGTCGCCGCCAAACATATCGGAATATGTGCCAGTGATCAAACCGTTGAAGTAGCTCTTATTATCCTTATCAGAAAGCCAAGAAATTGTCGCATTCTTTAGTGCATTTCTGCCTTTGTTTTCTATTCCAGCATCAGCGAGAGCTTTTTCGACGCTTTCTTGAACTGCAAAGACAAGGTTATGGTCACTTCGGATAGTTGCAGAGCCATAACGATGAACAGTCAAAATGCGACCACTTGTTTTGACCGCTTGGAAGCGGTTGCAAAGATCACTGTCGATACTATATCTCTGAAAATATTCTCTGGTATCGGCATCATTCGAGTCCAACAGTTTTTTCAATGTATGGACAGCATGAGATTTACCGGTACCATATGCACCCTCTACCCACAAGCAAAGCCTCTGTTTGCGTTCAAGCACACTGACCGTATTCTTGATAAGTTTAATAAAAGTTTCGTGTGGGAAAAATTTTTTCCACATCTCCGGATTTTTCGTAATAACTGCTTCGTTTACGGCGGGAAAATAGTCCGGATCAATATCAAAATAATGTCGATATTTCTCTAACATTGGCATATCATCTTCCTCCTTAGAACAGTTTCAAAACATCTTGAGATGTCTTCTCGCTATTAAGCGTAATGTTATCA
>CAZBYU010000160.1:0-4067 GCA_964496235.1 uncultured Oscillospiraceae bacterium
TTCTGTATATTGTGCCACTTGGAATGACCGGACATTGTAACAGCTCCTCTTATGTATAAATATTATTGACAAAATTATCGTTGAATATTTTAGCACACCGGAGCAAGCATTACAAGTACATTTTTGTCCAAAACCGTTTATAACGCCTTTGGAATGAGGACAAGAGGGTTATCCCCCTCTGCTTCGGGCGGGTTGAGTTCTTTTATGCGCTCAACGGTGGAATGATAAGTCTTGGCAAGCTCCCACACGCTCTCGCCCTCGGCGCGAACAAGCGTAAGCGCGGCAAATGAACTCGTGTCATAAGGTGCCGTTTCATCGAGGGTGACGCTCTCCACACTTTTCAGCTCCGCTATTGACGCGGTCTGATATGAAAGCTCCACGCAGATATGCGCGTCGATGCTCGCACCGTCGGGTCGGAGATAAACATCTGCAAGACGCGCAGTCGTGACCCTCGCCTGAACCTCTCCCGGCGTAGTCTCAACTCCGATAAGCCGATGCACGGAAGCAAGCTCACCGTCGAGGGTGCGATAGATTATATCAAGAGTTACGGCGGCAGCAAGCTTATCCGGCAGAGCAGAGACCTGAGAGAGCGAGGCAAACACGCTCAGTACATCGGCACAGTCCTCCAGTACGCTGACACGCTCATCGGCGGTTAGCCGTGCGGTGGTGACGGAGGACAGCTCACACAGCTGTCTTATGCGAGACGAATGTATACATGGCATAAGATTACTGTACACGTCGGAAATATAATTGACGGTCTGTCGGCGATAACAGACAAGTTGCAAGACGGCGTGAAGCTCGGCATCGAGAACTTTGTCACCACTTATGGAGTCGGCAATGGCGCAGTAACAGCCTGTAAGCTCAAGGATAACACCGCAATACTCGGTTTCCTCCTCGCCGGTGTCAATTATCTGCGAAAACGGCGTGGAAAACTCTGTGCGAACAGGGTAATTGACTTCATCGGAAAGGTAACAGACGCTGAGCGTTGCCACGCCCTTCACGACAGCCTTTGTGCCGATTATCTGCGTTTCGGAAAGTGCAAAATCCACACTTTGCGACACAAGCTGTGCAGGTCTCGGCTTTCCCGGCGGAAAAGGAAGCTGTTCATTGACGACAAAGGTCTTTTCCATAACCGCACCCGCCACAACAAGCTCCGCACTCTCGCTCTTTGCATGAAGTCCCTCGGGTGAAAGCTCCGGAAGGGTGGTTTCCGCCGCCGCCGTCTCCTGCCTATATAGGCTCAGTTCGCCGGAAAGCTCGAACGTCACGGAGACCTTGCGCGGATTTATCACGCGCGACTCGCTGTTTTGTATAAGTAGCTTCACATGGGCAAGTGCATCCGCATCCGCGTCGGGGAGGTCATATTCGAGAGAAAACGGCTTTGTCAGGCGAACACAGGACACATTCTTCTCGTTTTCCGTGATGTAAATAAGTGCGGCTGTAAGCTCTCCTGTGATTATGACACCGCGGGCGGTGACATCCTTGCTTTTTAACAGCACCACAGTCCGAACCGAAGCGATTTTGCCTATATCGTCATTTGTATCGGGAACGACGCTCTCCACCGTCTCCTGCACACGTTTAATTTGATGGGATATCTCCCTGTATATGCCGATGTGCCTGTTTTCAAAGGCAATTTCCATATCAAAGCTCTCCTTAATGCACGGTTTGTACACTCTATGCGGCAGTATGCCGCACTATTACCTGCCACGGAGCTTATTGATTATGTCCGCCACGAATTTCGGCAGCTTGACGATATAGATTTTCATGCTCTTCCCTCCTCTCATCACATATTGCTACACACGAAAACGCCCTGCGCGTATTTTCCGTAGAATATACGCGCAGGACGGTCAAAATATGTATTATTACATCAATCCTTGAGTTCCCACGACTTGTGGCGCGCGGAAAGCTCGTACAGCCGCTCATACGAGCGGTAACGACTGGGGGCAATCTCTCCCTGTGCGACAGCCTCTGTCACGGCACAGCCCGGTTCTTTGAGATGTGCACAGTCCTTAAAGCGGCAGTCACCTAAATAAGGAGCAAAATCAATAAAGTCATATTGTAGCTGTTCCTTGGGGATTATGTCCATAAGCTCCAGATCAAAGGACGCAAAGCCCGGCGTGTCGGCAACATACGCACTGTCACCAAGCTGATAAAGCTCGACATGGCGTGTGGTGTGCTTGCCGCGACCGAGCTTGTCGCTGACCTCTGCGGTTTTGATATCAGCCCCGGGGACAAGGCGGTTCATAAGGCTCGATTTGCCGACGCCGGAGTTTCCGGTAAAAGCGCAAACTTTGCCGGAGAGCGCGGCTTTAAGCGCGTCCAGCCCCTCCCCTGTCTCCGCGCTTGTACGCACGACGGTAAAGCCCGCAAGCGTGAATATATCAAAAAGCTCATCGGCGGAGTCTATATCGGTTTTGTTAAGGCAGACAATAAGCTCGCATGACGCGCTCTCGGCAATAACCGAGACTCGGTCTATCAAAAAAGGGTCTGTGACTGGGTTTGTGTTCGCCGCAACGAATACAAGCGCGTCCACATTCGCAACAGCGGGGCGAATGAAGAAGTTTTTCCGTTCCTCAACGTGGTCTATGCGCCCTTTCCCGGCGGCATCAACACTGCACCGGACGCGATCACCGACAAGAGGCGAGGTTCCGTCAAGGCGGAAGCGTCCACGCGCCTTGCATTCGAGTAGACCGTCATGGGTTTTGACGTAATAAAACCCGCTGAGTGCCTTAACTATTATTCCGTCTGTCATGTACTCAACCTCAAGAGCCGGTGGAGACGCGAAGCGTTACCTTACCATGCTCCTCTATCTCCTGAAACGCGGAGGGTGACTGACCAATGACCGTTCCCGCGTCATACTCGCTGGACACAGGCTCAGACCCGCCATAGGTGAGACCGGAGTTCGATATCTTGGCAATCGCCGCCTCCTCGGTGAGACCGACGAAGTTCGGAGTGGAGACGTATGAAACCTGCTCACCACTGCTGACGACAAGATACACCGTCGACCCCGCGCTTATCTGCTCATTGGCGGCAGGGCTGGTGCTGATGACGTTGTCCTTGGGTACGGTGGACGATGTGGCGTTCTCAACCTCGACGGTGAAGCCCGCATTTTGCATGGACAAAATAGCCTCGCGGTAATCAATCCCCGCGACATCGGGTACGGCAGTCAAGACAACACCGGTGCTTACGGAAAGCTCAACGGAAATGCCATCGGGTGTGAGCATCATACTGCGCCCCGGCTCGGGATTCTGGCTGAGTATTTTCCCGCTTTCGCTGTTTGTGTCGATGATATAGGTAACCTTGAAGTTATAGGTCGAGGCGAGGTCGGCATTATTGACAATTGCATCATAGCTACTGCCGACGAAGTTTGGGAGCGGGATACGCTCCGCCGGAGAAAAGACCTCTTCAAGCCAGAAATTCCAGAGGAAGATAAAGAGAGCCAAGATCAGCAAAAGACCGCCGAACACACCGGACATGAACGCCACTGTACTCGACCGACGGCGGCGCATGCTGAACTTTTCGCGCGGCAGCTCGCCGACGGAGCGCACGGGAGCAACGGCGGGATATTCAAAGCTCGCCGTATTCTCGGCAACAAGCTGAGCCTGTGAAAAGGCGTTAAGCTCATCCAACAGCTCGTTTGCAGACTGATAGCGTTTGTTTATCGGGCAGGACATTGCCTTTAGCGTAATACGCTCAAGTTCCTCGGGGAGGTCGGGGATATAATCCGACGGTGCAACCGGGAGGGCGGACATGTGCTTTACGGCAATCTCGCCTATAGTATCGCCGGTATAAGGCTTATGACCGGTAAGCATCTCATACATCACAACGCCCAGCGAGTAGATATCACTGCGCGCATCGGGGTTTTCCCCACGCGCCTGCTCCGGCGCGATATAGTGGATAGAGCCGACAGCCTGCCCGCTCTCCTCTATTTCATTTTCAAGAGCGGCAATGCCGAAGTCGGCGACCTTTATGGTGCCATCTTTCAATAGCATGATGTTCTGCGGCTTGATATCGCGGTGGATAATACCGCGGCTGTGTGCGTGGGAAAGAGCCTTGGCAATCTGCTT
>CAZBYU010000161.1:0-3943 GCA_964496235.1 uncultured Oscillospiraceae bacterium
GCCGTACACTCGACGTTCGCGCCGCAGTCGATGAGCATGGTGCCGTACTCACCGGAGGGGAGGACGGGTGCAAGCGCGGCGCGGCGAATGCCGCGAATGCGCTTGACGGTGAGCGTTGCCCCGGTCAAAAGTGCGCCGGTGCTGCCGGCGGATACGACCGCGTCGCCCTTGCCGTCTCGGAGCATGGTGAGCGCAACCGCCATGGACGAATCCTTTTTGCGGCGAGTGGCGGTGCTGGGGTCATCGGACATGGTGATAACCTCGGTGGCATTTACGACCTCTATACCGGTCTCATTCTCCGCCGCAAGGCATTCACGAACCCTGTCCTCAATGCCGACGAGAGTAATGTCCACGCCCAGCTCGCGCTTTGCGCGTACAGCACCCTTTACTATTTCCTCGGGGGCGTTATCTCCGCCCATGGCGTCGATTATTATTCTCACAGCTTGAAAACCTCCTTAGTCATTAGCTTATCTATGATCTCGAGCGAACGCCGGGATATCTCGGCGTTTTTATTGCGCTTGCCCTTGACGCGGTAGCCCAGGGGAGTGATGATGCCGAAGTTTATATTCATCGGCTGAAAATCACCCACCGAGCCGCCGGATATATATTCGGCAAGTGCGCCGATCGCCGTTTCCTGCGGAAAGTCAACGCTTTCCAAGCCGAGAACACGCGCCGCGGTCTCAATACCGGCAAGCATACCGGAGGCGGCAGACTCCACATAGCCCTCAACGCCTGTCATCTGACCGGCAAAGCTTATGCGCGGCTCGGTACGCAGGCGGTAGTATCTGTCCAAGAGCTTGGGGCTGTTGAGATAGGTGTTGCGGTGCATGACACCGTAGCGGACAAACTCCGCGTTTTTCAGCGCGGGGATCATGGAAAAGACCCGCTTTTGCTCGCCCCACGTCAGGTGCGTCTGGAAGCCGACGAGGTTATATATAGTACCCTCGGCGTTATCGCGGCGAAGCTGAACAACGGCGTAATTTTCACGTCCTGTGCGCGGGTCGACAAGCCCCACGGGCTTGAGAGGACCATAGCGGAGAGTATCCACACCGCGCCGCGCCATGACCTCAACGGGCATACAGCCCTCGAACACGCCAGCATCGTCAAAGCCGTGTACCTCAGCCTCCTTAGCGGAGACTAGCTCGGTGACAAAGGCGAGGTATTCGTCCTTATCCATCGGGCAATTGACGTAGTCCGCCGTACCTTTATCATAGCGCGAGGCGAAAAACGCACTGTCCATGTCAACGCTCTCGAGCGTGACGATGGGCGCGACGGCATCGTAAAAATGCAGGTCACTGCCCGGACAAAGAGCGGCGATTTTATCGGCAATGGCGTCGCTGGACAAGGGACCTGTCGCAATGACGACCTCGCCGTCGGGGATCTCGCTCGCCTCGGCGCGGACTATCTCGACGTTATCGCACCGGGCAAGCTTTTCGGTTATATACTCTGAAAAGCCCTCTCTGTCGACGGCGAGTGCGCCGCCAGCAGCCACGCGGTTTTTGTCGGCACTTTCCATGATGAGCGAACCCATGCGCCGCATTTCCTCTTTCAAGAGACCCACGGCATTCGTCAGCTCATCACTGCGAAGCGAGTTTGAACACACAAGCTCGGCAAAGCCGTTTGACGAGTGCGCGGGTGTCTTTTTATCGGGCTTCATCTCAACAAGGCGCACTCTTATGCCACGGCGGCTCAGTTGCCACGCGCATTCGCTTCCGGCAAGACCCGCGCCGAGGACGGTTACTATATTATCATTCATCGGTATCTTTCTTTTTCACGGTCTTTTTCGCGGCAGGCTTCTTCGCCGCCGTTTTCTTTGCTGTACTCGCCTTTTTCGCCGTGGCTTTTGCGGCGGGTTTGGCTTTTTCTTTCGCGTCTGTCGCCTTGGCGTCACCGTCGGTGCTTGCCGCGCTCTCGGTGTTATCGCCGCCGTCAGCGGGTGCAGCGGCTTTCTTTTTATAGCCGCGCTGATCCTCCGGCACGAACTGACTGCACTCGGGGTTTTCGCAGAAGGGTTTAGCATAGCCGCGTCCACTGCGCTTGAACATGGTCTTGCCGCATGCGGGGCAAAAGTCCTTGGTGGGAACGTCCCATGTTATAAAGCCGCAATCCGTTCCGCGCTCACAGGCATAGAACACATAGCCCTTTTTCGAGGTGCGCTTGAGTATTCTGCCACCGCACTTGGGGCATTTGCCGGGCATCTCAACGACAATGGGCTTTGTAAACGTACACTCCGGGAAGCCGGGACAACCCAAGAAGTATCCGAATTTGCTCTTTTTGACAACCATCTGTCTGCCGCAGACATCGCAATATTCATCGCTCAGCACGTCCGGCACTTTGATTTTCACGCCGTCAAGTGCTTTTTCCGCCGCGTCAAGCTCACCGCCGAAGTCCTTGTAGAAATCACCTAAGACATCGCGCCATTCCGCCTTGCCGCTCTCGATCTCGTCAAGCTCGGCTTCCATGTGGTTTGTAAACTTCAAATCGACGATGTCTGCAAAATGTTCGCGCATAAGCCCGGTCACGACCTCGCCCAAGGGCGTGGGGCGCAGATATTTCCCCTCTTTGATGACATAGTCATGGGAGGTGATGGTGGATATGGTAGGCGCATAGGTGGACGGGCGACCTATGCCCTTTTCCTCCATGGCGCGAACGAGCGTGGCCTCGGTATATCTTGCGGGGGGCTGGGTGAACTGCTGGTCGGGCTTGAAAGAATCAAGATAGACACGCTGACCCTCGCTGAGGCTGGGGAGAGGATTGGCAAGCTCCGCACTCTCCTCGTCGCGCTGTTCCTCATAAACCGCCGTATACCCGGCGAATTTAAGCTCGGAATAATTTGCACGGAAAACATGCCCCGCGCTCTCGGTGTCCACGGAGACGTTATCGTATATCGCGTTGGACATCTGGCAGGCCGTGAAACGCCCCCAAATCAGGCGGTAGAGGCGATACTGCTCCTGCGTAAGGTCTTTTCTCACACTCTCGGGCGTGAGATTAACGTCCGTGGGGCGTATGGCCTCGTGTGCGTCCTGTGCGCCCGCCTTTGTCTTGAAGGTGCGCGGTGCGGCAGGGCAATACCGCTCGCCGTAGCGCGAGGTGATGAACGCGCGGACAGAGGCAATAGCCTCATCGGATAGGCGCAGAGAGTCTGTACGCATGTAGGTTATGAGACCGACGCTCCCCTGCCCGGCGATCTCCACACCCTCGTAAAGCTGCTGGGCAATGGACATGGTGCGCCGCGGTGTCATACCAAGGCGACGAGACGCCTCCTGCTGGAGTGTGGAGGTGATGAAAGGGGGGGCGGGTGCCTTCTGCTTTTCGCCGCGCTTGACAGTTTTAATAATAAACGGTGAGGACTTCGTCGCGTCTATGACGGCGTTGACCTCCGCCTCGGATTTAAGCTCTGCCTTTTTCTCGCTCGTGCCGTAATAGCGGGCGGTAAAGCTTGCCTCGGGTGTGCCGCAATTGAGATGTGCGTCTAAAAGCCAGTATTCCTCGCTGACAAACGCCTTTATCTCTTCCTCGCGGTCAACGACCATGCGCGTGGCGACCGACTGGACACGCCCGGCACTCAGCCCCTTTTTCACCTTGCGCCAAAGCAACGGCGAGAGCTTATAGCCGACTATGCGGTCGAGAATACGCCGTGCCTGCTGGGCATCGACCAAGTCTTGATCAATGGCGCGTGGGTTTTGTATGCTCTCTGTGACGACCTTTTTGGTGATCTCGTTGAAGGTGACGCGCTTTGCCTTGGCATCATCAAGCTCCAAAAGCTCCTTCAAATGCCACGAAATGGCCTCACCCTCGCGGTCAGGGTCAGTCGCAAGATAGACCGTGGAGGCACTTTTCGCATCCTTTTTCAATTCGTTTATAAGCTCGCGCTTGTCCTTGACAGGTATATACTGCGGCTCAAAGCCGTTTTCGATGTCCACGCCGAGCTTGCTTTTGGGCA
>CAZBYU010000162.1:0-3901 GCA_964496235.1 uncultured Oscillospiraceae bacterium
CAACATCATCACCTCCGCAACAGGTGACACCAAGCTCGCCCAGGGGCTGGAGCTGAGCCGCCGCCTGCTCGAGGGCAAGGGCGCGTGGCGCGTACACGGCGGCGGGTTCGCCGGGTGTGTGCAGGCTCTTATGCCGATAGACTTCTTTGCCGAGTACAAGCGCAGTATGGAGGAAGAGTTCGGCACGGGCAGCTGCATGGAGATAAACATTATATAAAAGATATAAAAGAGTAATAACGGAGTATATAAACGGCTGTAGCGATTTTTTGCTACAGCCGTTTATCCATATGATTATTTGTTTTACCTTGCTCTACTCTCCCTTGACGGCGGAGAGGAGGGCGGGGAGAGCATCAAAGAGGTCGGCTGTGAGCGTGGCGTGGGCGAGCTTGCTTATGGGTGCGGTTTCGTCAATGTTGACGGAGAGGACATAGCCCGGAGACTTAACACCGCAGACATGCGATGCCGCGCCGGACACGCCGAGGGCGATATACACCGCCGGGTGTACGGTTTTACCTGTTTGACCGATGACTAGGGACAAGGGCATATACCCCGCATCTGCCACGTCGCGCGTACAGCCGAGTGTGCCGTGCAGTACGTCGGCAAGCTCCCAAGCGAGCTTAACGGCGCGGGGAGCGTCATTCTTTATGCCCATGCCGAGCGCGATTACGACCTCACTACCCGGGGCGGAGGCGCGTTTTCTAAGCTCGGCGGCGATTTGGGAAAGGTCAGTGGGTACGCCGTTCGCATTGAGCTTGGCGGCTGAGTTGACGGCGGGGGGAGGGGCGTCCTTTAAGAGCCGACGGGCGATCACGAGCTGTTGGATCTGCGATGTACCCTCATATATGCTCGTTACGCGAGCGTCACGGTAGAGCCGCTCGACCTTGCTCCCGCGGATATAGCCGTACCCGCCGAAAATTTGCATGGCCTTGTACGCGGCGCGGTTGCAGACCTCGGCGGCGTAATATTTTGCCATGGCACAGCGAGACGCGCTTTCCTCACTGCCGCTGTCTTTCAGCACCGCTGTGGCATAGACCAGCTCACGCGCCGCCTGTATCTCCGTCGCCATCTCGGCGAGCATAAAGCCGACACCCTCGAACTTGCCTATGGCAGAGCCGAACTGCTCGCGCTTTTTCGCATAAGCAACAGCCTCGTCGAGACAGCCCTGTGCGATGCCAAGTGCCTGTGCGGCAATGGCGAGGCGACCGCCGTCGAGCGTCTTCATCGCGGCGGCAAAGCCCGCATGGAGCGGACCGACGAGACAAGTCTTCGGCACATGCACATCTGAGAACACGATGTCGCAGGTGGGGAAGCCGCGCATACCCATCTTGTCCTCATGCGTGCCGAGCGCGATACCATCAAGCTTCATGTCCACGAGAAACAGCGAAATACCGCGGTTGCCGCGTTGTGCGGGGTCGGTGCGGGCAAAGACAAGGGCATAGTCCGCCATGGGCGCACCGGAGACGAAGCGTTTTCTGCCGTTGAGGAGATAGTAATCCCCGCAATCGACGGCGGCGGTGGTGATCCCGCCTGCGTCCGAGCCTGCGTCCGCCTCGGTGAGGCAAAAGGCGAGCATGCTCTTGCCCGAGGCAACGGCGGGGAGATACTCTGCAAGCTGAGCCTCGTTTGCACAGGCGAGGAGCGGACCCGAGCCGAGAGTGTTCGCGGAGTTGATATAGATAGACAAAACCGGGCTTACACGAGCAAGCTCCTCCATCAAGAGAACGTGCGAAAGTGTGTCTGCGCCCTGCCCACCGTATTTCACGGGCAGGGTCAGACCCATAAAGCCCGCCTCAGCCAGCTTATTATATATATCCCGGTCAAAAGCCCCGGTCTCATCAAGGCGAGTAAGAAGCTCCGCGGTGAATTCGCGCTCCGCAAACTCGCGGAACTGCCGCTGAAGCACTGAATGCTTATCCGATAGAATCATGCGCTTTCCTCCTGTGCGGACAGCTTGCCCGCGCCGACAACACTTTGCTTTACTAGAATTTATCACATGAGCCGCACAAGGTCAACCACGAACCGGGTCAACAACGAAAAATTGCCTTTGCGGAATTTGCTTCCGCAAAGGCATGTGCTTATGAAAAGATAGTTATATAATTTGCTTTTGGGGAAAGACTGCTACGCTTATCGGCAGAGAAACTCGCCGTTTTGCGCGTCGACGGTTATGGTAGAGCCGGGGGCGAGTGCGCCGGAGAGTATGGCGCGGGCAACAAGGGTCTCGACACCGGACTGGAGATAGCGACGGAGCGGACGCGCACCGAAAAGCGGGTCATAGCCGCGCTCAATGATGAGAGACTTTGCCTCATCGGTCAAGCTAAGTCCAAGTTGCTTGTCGGCAAGGCGCGAGCGGAGAGAGTCGACCATGATGTCGATGATGGAGTCAAGGTCATTGCGCGTGAGCGGGTGGAACATTATTATCTCGTCGAGACGGTTCAAAAACTCCGGGCGGAACGCGGCTTTAAGCTCTGCCATGACGGCGTTTTGCGCCGCGTCGGAGATACTGCCGTCGGGATTGATCCCATCCAAAAGGTGCGAGCTACCGAGGTTCGAGGTGAGGATGATGACGGTGTTCTTAAAGTCGACGGTACGCCCCTGAGAGTCGGTGATACGCCCATCGTCGAGAATTTGGAGAAGAATGTTGAAAACGTCCGGGTGCGCCTTTTCTATCTCGTCGAAAAGAACGACGCTGTACGGCTTGCGGCGAACCGCCTCCGTGAGTTGACCGCCCTCGTCATACCCCACGTATCCCGGGGGTGCGCCGATAAGGCGCGATACGGAGAACTTCTCCATATACTCCGTCATGTCGATGCGGACAAGGTTATGCTCATCGTCGAAAAGGCACTCGGCGAGTGACTTTGCAAGCTCCGTCTTGCCCACGCCGGTAGGACCGAGGAAGAGGAACGAGCCTATAGGACGGTTGGGGTCTGCGATACCGGCGCGAGAGCGCAGTATAGCCTCCGTCACCCTTTGCACCGCCTCGTCCTGACCGATGACGCGTTTATGCAGATAATCGTCAAGATGCAAAAGCTTCTCCCGCTCGCCCTCCATGAGCTTTGCCACGGGGATCCCCGTCCACTTTGCCACGATGGAGGATATCTCCTCCTCGGTGACGGTATCGTGGAGCATGGAGCGGCTTCGACTCTCCTCGGCGGCGCGTTCCGCCGCATCAAGGCGTTTTTCGAGCGCGGGAAGGTCGGAATATTTCAGCTTTGCCGCACGTTCGTACTCATAGCGCATTTGCGCGTTCTCAATCTCGGCGTGAAGCCGTTCAAGCTCGGCTTTGAGGTTTTTGACCTCGTCCACGCCCTTTTTCTCGCTCTCCCAACGCGCCTTTTGCGCGTTGTATTCGTCCTTCAAATCTGCAAGCTCCGCGCGGAGCTTTGCAAGACGGTCGACGGAGAGTGCGTCATCCTCCTTTTTCAGTGCCATTTCCTCGATTTCAAGCTGCATTATGCGCCGGCGCATATCATCAAGCTCGGCGGGCATGGAATCTATCTCCGTGCGTATGAGAGCACAAGCCTCATCGACAAGGTCGATGGCCTTGTCGGGGAGAAAACGGTCGGAGATATAACGGTTGGAGAGCGTGGCGGCGGCAACAAGGGCATTATCGTGTATGCGAACGCCGTGATACACCTCGTACCGCTCTTTTAGACCGCGGAGTATGGATATGGTGTCCTCCACGGTAGGCTCGTCGACCAGAACCGGCTGGAAGCGGCGTTCGAGTGCCGCATCCTTTTCGATATACTTGCGGTATTCGTCGAGCGTGGTCGCACCTATGCAGTGCAGCTCGCCGCGGGCGAGCATGGGCTTTAGGAGATTGCCCGCGTCCATACTGCCCTCGGTCTTGCCCGCGCCGACGATGGTATGAAGCTCGTCGATAAAGAGTATTATCCCGCCCTCA
>CAZBYU010000163.1:0-3898 GCA_964496235.1 uncultured Oscillospiraceae bacterium
TCTTTTCAAACTTGAACCCACTTCGTTGGGCTTCAAGTTTGTTTTTCTCATGCTTCTTTCTCTCCGTCTCAAGTCGGTGTTGCCAGTTTTAGTGTGATCGTGGGATTCAAAGGGCGCGGAGTGAATGACGTGCCGGTGGCTCGTCAGAGCCGCGCCCCGGTTCGCCCGCAGGCGAGGAATCCCACCCGCTTTTTTAATCCACTCCCCTGTTGACGCGTCGGGTTTCATAGGGTAAGATATCGACAGTTGCCGAGTCTCATGCTTTTATTCCGTAAAGCTCTCTTCTGTCTGTCTCCGTCGGCACACGTACCTATAAATCAAGAAAACACAGCAGACACAACGAAAGGATATCAAAATGAATTGTTCCCAAGCACAGGGCTTCTTACAATGGGCGAAAATACACAAGCTCTATAAAAATGCTTTTCCCCGGGCAGAACGCAAGCCACTGTCCATTATAAAATTCATGCAGAAAAGGCAAAAGTCCGATGTTTGGTCCTTTGAGGAGGACGGAAAGCTTGTCGGCTTTGCCACTACGATAAACGGAGATAATACTATTCTCCTTGATTACCTCGCAGTCGATGCTGAGCATCGCCACAGGGGAATAGGCTCAGAGATACTCAAAACCCTTCGCCGCCAGTATGCGGGCAAAGGTGTTTTCGCCGAAATCGAGCGTGTCCCCGAGTCTGCCGATACTTCAGACCCTCGTCGCAAGAGAAAGCAGTTTTATATCACGAACGGCATGTGCGAGCTTAATGTATACGCTAGGGTCTTCGGCGTTGAAATGGAGCTGATGGGCTGGAACTGTTACATGGATTTCAACGCCTATCACTCCTTTTACCGTGACCATTACAGCGAATTTGCATCAAAGAACCTTCTGGAGCTACCTACAGAATAGACAAGGCTTTGCTATATTCAATGGTATTCAACAGAGTTTCCTCGTTGCATGTTTAATCCGAGAGGTGAATAACAAAATGTGCGAAAAAGCATTTGACCGTAGTGTTTCTCGCATAATCAAGATGGAACAACTCTATGATTTTGTAACGGACATTTTAAGGAACTCACCGGATGAACTGCTATCCTCTCCTGTCAAAGAGTCCGTACAGGTGCTATCCGATTATTACGAGAGCGGTGACTGGTTGCAAGATTACGACTTGGACGAGCAACGCTTGTTGCCTCCCGATCTCAAGCGAGGCATGTTATCGCAAGATAGCTTGTATGATCTTCTATCCGAGGTCAAAGAAATAACCGGCAAATAATATAACGTGCCTCAAAGTTTTTCAAAAACAGCAAGCTCACGTAAGAGCTTGTTGTTTTTTACCAGTTTTCTTTTGTCGTTATGCGCGAGACTGCCTATGATTCGGAGAGCTTGTGGGTAATGTATGTATTTTCCAAACTCACATCGGTAATTCTCCAATTCGCTATTATATATACTGTTTCGCGTTCTTTTTATGATCGGGCTTGGCAATGTGCCAAGCCCTCACGCTTTCCCTTGCCGAGCAGGAGGGTCAGCATGCCCAGACCGAGGGGAACGGAGACGAAGCCGACGGCAAAGCCGAGACCGGGTATAACCGCGCAGACACGGCAGATGAGAATGCCGAGGGGAAGCTCAACGAGATATAGCGGTGCTTTCTTCAGTGCGCCGCGCCAGAAAAGCGCACCGAGGACAAACCCGAGGAACACGGGAGCCGCCGCGATCGCCGCGCCGTACACAAACAGCAACACCAGCGCGAGACGCACGCCCACGCGCGTCACGAACAGCAGTATCGCCGCCACGGGCACTGCCGCCAGCACGGCAAAGCCGATGCCGAAGGCACGCGCGAACGACGTAAACGGTGCGCCATAGTAGACCGCGTCAACGCGCTCCCACAGCGGCGTGAGCCACAACAGCACCAGTGCCACAGCGACAAGCCCAAGCAGAGTGACGAACCACGTGCCGAGCTTATTCATGACGGACTCGGTCTGTACGGTCTCGCTTATGCTGTGCAGCTGTGCGCTGCTTGCCGATTCATACCACTCGATGGCGTTCATAACATCCTTGCCGGCGGTGACTTCGGCGGTTTTGAGGACATGGAGCTTGCCGGAGATGACAGCGTGGTCGGGAATGGTGACCTTGCCGGCATTGATGTAGACATCGCCGCCGATTTTGCCGCCGATGTTGACGCTGTTGCCCGCGAGGTAAACATCGCGCCCGATTGTGGCGTTACCGTCGACGGAGACGCTGTTGCCCGCCGCGTAAACATCGCGCCCGGTGCTTCCGTCAATGTTGACATTGTATCCGGCAAAAAACGCATCGTTCGAGGTAATACCCAAAGCGCGGACATTGTACCCCGCACCCATGGTGTACTGGCTTGTGCCGGCAAGCTGAACGTCGTACCCTGCCACGGCGAGGACGCCTTTGACCGTATCTGTTTCGTTGAGTGCCTGACCGCTTGCAAAGTGTGAGCCATCATGCACTTCGTCGGCATAAGCCACGGCACCGAGTGCCATGACCAGCACGAGCGTGAACGCGAGTGCCGCAATGCGTCTGAAATACTTTTTCATTATATAAACCTCCTATTAAGATATCCCGCTTATTTGCGTTTTTGTAAAATCTCCATTACGCCGATGACCACCGCGTACAGTACCCCGCCGACAGCCCAGACTATCCATGTGTTACCCGGATTGGCGTTGCCGGAGGGAGCAAAGGTGCAAATAAGATAGGTAGCTGTGACGATGAGCCAGTATATCCCGCTGACAGTGGCGACTAGACCGTTTTTCGCCTTTTTCTCGCGGGTGTAGTCTTCCTCCTCCAAAAGCTTATGCATGGCACCGGTGTACATGCCGCCGAGTGTAAACAATGCCGCGGCAATGCCGACAAGAGCAAGCAGGACACACACCGCACCCACACACGCCACGTCACCAAGCCCCAAGCCCTCCGCAAGCAGAATAGGCACGGCGGAAAGAATGCACAGAGCAACGGCAATAATGATCATGCGGGTACGCCGGTCTTTATAGGCGTTCATGCGTTCTTTCACCATGCCGCGAACACCGTACTCCGTCTCTATGTTCTCTTTTTCGAGGAACTCATATTCCTTCACCTTTGCCGAGCATCCGATGAAAAGTGAGACTGCAACAGCCACCATAAGCAACAGCACCGTCACGCCGATCCCGCCGCACATATCTTCGCTTATGCCAATGCGGTTCGCGTCGCTCAGCACGGCGAGCATCAGCAGGCACACAGGGGATATCACGCAAAGAAACACGCCCAACGCAACCTTAGGCGCAATCTCGAGCGTCCGCGTGAGATAGGCGGACGCTTGCTCCATTGTCACTCGGCGGACACAGCCGCTCGTGGAGACCTCATCCAGCGGCGAGACATATTCCGGCTCGCCCAGCTCGTCTTTTAACAGGTAATCCGTCGACACACCGAAAAGACGGCTTATGAGCAGTACGCGCTCAATATCCGGCACGGACTGTGCGCCCTCCCATTTTGACACGCTCTGGCGAGTCACGTTCAGCTGTTCGGCAAGCTCCTCCTGTGACCAGCCCGCCTTTTTGCGAAGGGCAACAAGTTTGTCTGCAAATATCATTTTTCAAATGTCCTTTCACTTGTCGTTTACGGACGGTACTATAGCATTTTCTCCGGTTGCTCACAATAAATCCGGCTTGGAAACTTGTCAACCGTCGGTTGCAACTGTGGATTTACAAGGGTTTTCTGCGTAACACATGTTATATTTTACGCATTGGGATAAAAATTGTCAATAGTGAGGCGGGGATAAGAGGAGATAAAAATCGTGCGTACGGAAATCCGTACGCACGACAGGGGTTCTTGTTATGTTATTACGATGGAAACTGCGATAAAGAATTATATCTTCATGCAGACATCCCATGCGCGCCAAATGACGGTACGCAGGTTGCC
>CAZBYU010000164.1:0-3853 GCA_964496235.1 uncultured Oscillospiraceae bacterium
GGATACAGGTAGAACGCACCCATCGCATCGGGACAGGAGATCCCGGGGATCGCATTCAGGCGGCTGACCATGTAATCCTTGCGGCGCTCAAACTCAGTCACCATGTCATGCAGATCGTATTGCGGCCCCTGCAGGGCGGCAACGGCGGCCTTCTGAGAAATGGCGCTGGTCGCGGAGGTCGTTTGGCTCTGCACCTTCATGATGCCCTTGATGATGTCAGCGCGGGCAGCAGCGTAGCCGATGCGCCAGCCGGTCATCGCATACGCCTTGGAAAAGCCGTTGATCGTGACCACATGGTCGCGGACTTCCTTCGAGATGGACGCGACACTGAAGTGCTTTGCGCCGCCATAGACGAGCTTTTCATAGATCTCATCGGCCACGATGAAGAAATCGTGCTCAATGGCGAGCGCCGCCAGCTGTCGAAGGGACTCCTCGCTGTACACAGCGCCGGTGGGATTGTTGGGCGTGCAGATGATGATCGCCTTTGTGCGCGGGGTGATCGCGGCTCTGATGGCTTCGATGTCGAGCGTGTAGTCCCCCTCGTGTACCGGCACAAATACGGGCGCAGCACCGGCCAGACGGATCATTTCGGTATAGCTGACCCAGCAGGGAATGGGGAGGAGCACCTCGTCACCCGGACCGGCGATGACCATCATTGTGCTGGAGATGGCCTGCTTTGCGCCGACGGCAGTCGTGATCTCATCTGTTGTGTACTCGATGCTGTTGTCTTCCCTGAGCTTTTTGACGATCTCCTGACGAAGCTCGAGAATGCCGTTGCCGGGGGTGTACTTGGTGAAGCTCTCGGCGATGGCCTTGATACCGGCGACCTTGATATAATCGGGCGTTCCGAAGTCGGGCTCGCCGACGTTGAAGGAAATGATGTCCTTACCCTCACGCTTGAGCTCTGCGACCTTAGCGATCAGCGCAGAGGTCGGAGAGCCGCTCAGGGTTTTCATGCGTTCCGCAAGAGTGGTTGCCATAGATAGCTCCTTTCTATACGCTGCGTCAGTTGTTCAGGTCAATGGCGGCAAAGTCGCCCTTGGTCTCGTTGAACCTCTTGGCGTCCCAGATCTTCTCGTTTTTCGCAACAAAGAGCGTACCGAGAACGTCGCCGGAAACGTTGAGGGTCGTGTGAGACATATCGATCAGCTTGTACATACCGGCGATCGGACCCATCAGATCCATCGGGAGATTCAGCAGGTTCAGGAAGATCGCGCCCGTAACGATACCGCCGCCCGGGATGCCGGGTGCTGCGATCGACATAAGCGTGGAGATCGAGATGACCATGGCGATCTGGCCGACCGAGAGGGTAAGACCGTAGATCTCCGCGACGAAGAAGGCGAGGATCGTTTTGTAGATCGCAGCGCCGCAGAGGTTGATCGTCGCGCCGAGAGGAATGGAGAAGGAGGTCAGGTCAAACGGGAGACCCATGCGGTTGGTCGTGACATCCATCGTGATGGGAATCGTGCCGGCCGAGGAGTTGGTAGCGACGGTGTTGATCCAAATGGGGATCATGGCCTTGCACATTCTGCCGTAGCGAATGCCGGTATAGTACTTGACGAAGAGGCTGAAGGCGAACCATGCGGTGAGACAGGAGATGTAGTCGGTGAGAACGAACTTTGCGAGGTTGCCGAACAGCTGCGCGCCGTAGACGGCGGTCGTATTCGCCATCAGGGCAAAGACACCGATGGCAGAGATGCCGCTGACCAGGCTGAAGAAAATAACGGGGACGATCAGCATTTTGATGAGGTTCATAAATGCCGTGCCGAAGGGGAGAACCCACACAGAGAAGTCTTTGAAAAGCAGACCAGCGACGATACCAAGGACAAAGCCAATGACTGTGCGGTGCGGTAAGTACTTTTTGCCGAGCAGTTTCTCTTTCATTTTCTTTCCTCCGTTTTATAAATGTTGTATGATTCCGTGTCACATCACGGTTTGCAGACGTTTTTTGCGCAGCGCTCAGCTGCAGCTGTAGCAGCTGTCAATAAATTCGGTCTCGTTTTCGACCAGCTTCTTCATTACCCACGCGCGGTTCTGCGTGCCGTTGCGGCAGGCGATGACCTTCTTCTGATCCTGCTCGCAGAATTTCTGGGCAGCCTCCAAAACCGTGGGAGCATCCTTGAGCGGGATCACGATGATACCGTCGGCATCCGCGACAATGATATCTCCGGGATTGACGCTCACACCACCGCAGGCGATCGGGACGTTGATCTCGCCGGGGCCGTTTTTGTGCGGACCACCGGGGGTCGAGCCGGTCGCGTAAACGGGGAGCGGCATTTCACGAAGCGCATCCAGATCACGGATCGGGCCATCGAGGATAAGACCGCCGAGCTTGCGCTGATACTGCGCATAGGTGAACATGACCTCGCCCATCAGCGAACGCGTATCGTCCTCGTCATTCGACACGACGATAATATCACCGGGCTGTGCCATATCCAGAGCCTGATGGATGAAGAGGTTGTCGCCGCCGCGCCCCTTCACCGTCAGCGCAGGGCCTACCATGCTCCTCTTTGCTCCGCTCATCAGCTTGATGCGGGGGTTCATTGCGCAGGAGCGCCCCATGGTGTCGGCAATGTTTGCCGCCGGGATCTGAGAGAACGCATCCAAGAGCCACTGCTCAGGCAGAGGACGCTTCATGAAAACTCGATTTCCTACGGACATTTTGATACACTCCTTCTAAAATTCTACGGGTCGCCCCGTTGTCCTTGACAGCTCCCTCGGGTGGGGATATAATCAAGCCACGAATATGAGAGCACAGAGCACACAGCACGCGGGCGCGGCGCGCCGCGTGCTTGGGGGAAGGGAGCTATTTATGGGGCTGCGTTTTCGTAAGAGCATCAGCATCGGGCCGGTGCGCATCAACCTCTCCAAGTCCGGCGTGGGCTACAGCATCGGCGGGAAGGGGCTGCGCGTGACGAAGAAGGCCAAGGGCGGCGTGCGCGCGACCGCGAGCATCCCGGGCACGGGCATCAGCTACGTCAAGGACTTCGACGGCATAGACCTCGACGGCAAGAAGGACAAGGCGAAAAAAGAGGACTGAGCCCCGCGCCGCCGAACGGCGCGGCCATGAGGCACACGATGCCTTTGCACAACAAAAAAACGATCCGACCTGTGAGGCCGGATCGTTTTTCGTTTATGGGGTGCGGCGGAGATGGTACGCGCTCACTTTTTCACCAGCAGCTTTTTCATGCCGCGGCCAAGGCCCTCGACGCTCAGGGGGTACATATCAATGAGACGCGCGATGTGGCCGTAGCTCTGTCCCCAGTAGCCGCCGTAGCGCGGCGGCTCTTCGGGGTTGAGCCAGATGATGTGCTCATAGTGCTCCTTGAACTGCTTGAGGCGCTCGAGCCCCGAGTAGGTCGCGCCGGTGCGGAAATCGTAGCGCTGATCGGTCAGCTCGTACATATCCATCAGCGCGTCGCCGACGAGGATGACCTTGTACTCACTGCCGAAATTCTTGAGGATCCAGTCCGTCGAAACGCCGTGCTCGCGGTACATCCGCGGGTCGGAGTAGACGGTGGAGTAGATGCAGTTGTGGAAGTAGTAGACGTGGAGCTCCTTAAAGTGGTTCGACTGCTTCGCCGCCTGAAAGAGCATGGAGCAAAGCTGCGAGTAGTAGCTCATCGAGCCGCCGGAGTCCATCAGCATCAGCACCTTCACCGTGTTGCGGCGGGGACGCTTATAGTGTACCTTGAGCGTACCGGCATTGTCGCAGGTGTCGCGGATGGTGCCGTCCACGTCGAACTCCGTCCGCTCGCCGAGCGACTGGTCGGAGTACTGCCGCAGCAGCCGGAAGGCCATCTGGAACGAGCGGATGTCGAGCGTGTTGTCGCGGCGGAAATCGCGGTAGTGC
>CAZBYU010000165.1:0-3843 GCA_964496235.1 uncultured Oscillospiraceae bacterium
CGTCTTGCTTACCAGGACGGTATCCCCAAGGCAAAGCCCACCATTCTCGAGCCTATCGGTCTTTTGCAGGTCACTATCCCCGATGCAAACCTCGGCGACATCATGAGCGACATCAGCTCCAAACGCCGCGGCACAGTGCTCGGCATGACCGCAGAGGACGGCATGCAGACCGTTGAGGCCGAAGTTCCCATGGCTGAGATGAGTTCTTACACCATCGATCTGCGTTCCATGACGCAGGGTCGTGGCTCCTTCGCATGCAAGTTCATCCGCTACGAGGAAGCTCCCGGCAACGTCCAGCAGAAGGTCATCGAAGAAGCCAAGGCTCTTGCCGAGGCAGAGGGCTGATAAACCAATTCAGCATACATTTCAGAAAACGTAATCCGGCGGGCTTTTTCAGCCCGCCGGTTGTCTAAACGGCGCAGTCGCGCCGATGAGGAGATAAGCGCATGTCAAGCAAATGGACTACATTTAAGAATCTGGGTTGGGCAATAGGCATAGTGGTGTGCCTCGCCGCGTTGCTGGTGGGGCTTGTGATAGCAAGTGTAAACCGTTACAACGGTGATTCATTCTCCGCCTCTACGGTTATCAGCGCGGAAACCGTAGACAAAAGCGACAACGTTACTCAGCTTACACAGGGAGATGGTACGGCGAACGTATCCGGCTCTCTCAACACTCTGCCCGAAACCCCCGACGCAGGTCAGGAATACCTTGACCGCCTCACCTTCCTTTGTGACAGCTCGTTTATCGGCGTGCGTGATTACGGTCTATTGTCCGGCGGAACAGGCACGACGCAGGTATGGGGTACAAGCACCGGCATTCTGCGCGTGGCAGATTTGGTAAGTGCGGACATCATTTACCCCTCCGACGGTTCAAGCATTACCATAGGTGATGCCACCATGATCGCAAAGCCCGAGATTCTCGTGATAAACGTGGGACAGGACGGCTTGAACGCCGTGGATAAGGCATCGTTCAAGGAAAGCTATTCGGCGATGATCACCTCAATACAACAGGCAAGCCCCGACACAAAGATCATATGTTGCTCGATAAGCTCAGTCTCAACAAGCTACTCCGGCACGGACGCGCTGACGACGATCATGGTGAGCGACGCAAACGACTGGCTTCGTGAGGTTTGCGCCGCGACAGGTGTATATTTCACAGACGCTGGCAAAGCCGTCGGCGACGGCACGGGCAGTACACTTGAAAGCTATCTTTCCTCTAACGGAAAAACGCTCAATTCCGGCGGTATAAACGAAATACTCACCCACCTCCGCACTCATGCGTTGAGCTGATACAAGCGGGGTATAAAAATGCGTGTTGCAAAACCGGGTTTTGCAACACGCATTTTTAGGTACGTTATACGGTTTGAAATCTAGACGTAAACTCCCTCAGTCAGCCTGACGGCTGACAGCTCTATCAGAATCTGGAAATTATACCCCGTCTCAGTCAGCTCCTCTCTAAAGGGACTGGGCGACTTCGTAGCCGTCGCTCACCGAGGGAGCCTTGAAGGTGGGCTTAAACACGCTCCGTTCAAGCTTTCCTCTCTGAGGAAGGTGGCTCGGCGGCACGCCGAGAGAGAAGGAGTTTTGTGTAGCGTGTATGGTTATGCGGTTGGTTGGCACGTTGCTTAGATTAATGCGCTCACCTGTTTATCTTTTCACCACGTATTTATTTAATCATATTCATCAATCATCTAACATCATTTGTCCGATTTGTTTGCTCTGCGATGCTCCATGGGGGAAATGCCCTCGGCGCGGCGGAAAGCCTGTGAAAAGTAGCTTGATGATGAAAAGCCGAGCATCTGTGCAATTTGCGAGGCGGAGAGGTCGGTTTCCTCCAAAAGGTGTTTGCTCTCCGCAATGCGGCGGGATATCATATAGTTTATGGGTGAAACCCCATACTCGCGCTTAAAAACATGCGAGAGGTAATACTTATTCATATGCGCTTCGGCGGCAAGCTGTTCGAGCGTGAGGGGATATTTATAATTATTGTCTATATACCGGCGGACGGCAACACACTGGCGGTTATCCGACACCGTCTGCGCCTCGGCAGGCACTGGAAGCCCGGTATGGCGCATAAGGCGAATAAGCAATATCTCCATGAAAGCCTGACACACGTCCTCATACCCTGTCTGCTTATTCTGCATTTCCAAGAGAATGTTACGCATGCAGAAGGATACCTCGGCACTGTCGAGACGATTGAAGATGAAATACTGTTCGGGTGTGCTGTTGGGTATGCCCAGTTCAATCCCCTCTATGCCGAGAACAATGTACTCCAGTGGCTGGGCATTAAGGCTAACCTCGGTATGAACAACGTTTGGATTTATTATGACGAGATTATTGGTATCTACGGGATAAAGCTTATCGTCAATGAGAAATTGACCCTTGCCACCAACAATATAGAAAATCTCGACATGATTATGCGTGTGCGGTACGGAGTGCCAATCACCGTCATATCTGGCACTGGACGCACTGAGAAGCTTTGCCGTGCCGCGTATGGTATACGGTTTTTTCTTGTTGAGTCTGTAATGGTCACTGCTCATTATCTTCACCTCGCACTCATTTTTATCTATATTGGCATTATATATCGCATTATTGCTTTTTGCAAGAGCAAATGTGCATTATTACAGGTACATGAAAACAGACAAATTAGCTTCAAACGCGTGTAATGGTGCAACATGCACAAATGAATCTCCTCAAAATTGAACGAAACGACGAAAAAACGTTGAAAGCAAGAATTATAAAAAACCGCGCAATAATCGACTTGAGAATAAGTCATTTTCTTGTATACTATATAAATATGAAAATCAAGCAGACGAAAGCCAAGCTCCTGCCGCCTATCGGCGAGATTTTGCCATAGCTGTTTTGCCCGGTTCGGGCAAAACCCGCAGGTGACACTTTCGTGTTTTCAAGGCTTCAACGGCGTATAAGAACCGGCAGGTGTTCGGCTTTCGTCTGCTTATTTCAGACAATATGAAATTGGAGGAATACCTAATGAAAAAGTTCCTTGCACTCCTCATGGCCATGATCATGGTTCTGTCCATGGCGGCCTGCGGCGCATCCGAGGCACCTGCCTCCGAGGCTTCCGCGGCTGAGGCCGAGGCACCCGTTGCCGAGGCGCAGAAGATCCAGGTCGCTGCCATAGAGACCGCTTACGGCTCTGAAATCTGGCAGAACGTCACCGCCGCATTCACCGAGACCACCGGCATCGAGGTCGAGCTTATCACCGATAAGAACCTTGAGGACGTCATCTCCGCTTCCATGCAGGGCGGCGATTACCCCGACGTTATCCACCTTGCCACCGGTCGTCCTGCCGGTCTGACCGAGCAGTTCATCAAGGATAAGGCCATCGTTGAGATCACCGATGTTCTGTCCATGACCGTTCCCGGTGAGGATGCCGTTGTCAGCGACAAGATATCCGGCGGCTTCACCGAGACCTCCCTCACCAACCCGTACAACGACGGCAAGACTTACCTTGCCCCCATGTTCTACTCTCCCTGCGGTCTGTTCTACAACGCCGCCCTCTTTGAGGCAAAGGGCTGGGAAGTCCCCACCACTTGGGACGGCATGTGGGAGCTTGGCGACAAGGCTCTTGAAGAAGGCATCTACCTCTTCACTTACCCCACCGCCGGCTACTACGATGCATTCATGTACGCTCTGATCTACTCCATTGGCGGCTCCGAGTTCTTTGAGGCGGCTACCCACTACGAGGAAGGCGTTTGGGAGACCGAGAACGCTCAGACCCTCTTCGCAATCCTTGACAAGCTTGCCGATTATACTCATCCCACCACTCCCGCACAGGCCAACAATCAGGACTTCACCAAGAACCAGCTCATGGTTATGACCG
>CAZBYU010000166.1:0-3842 GCA_964496235.1 uncultured Oscillospiraceae bacterium
ACTTCTTTGCTTATCATACTCGCCACTCCTTAAAAATCTCTTTTTAATCTCTTAATAATTATCCACCATAATAGGTTATGATATAATCTAGCAAATTTTCGCGCCGCCGTCAACAAATTTCGAGCGATTCGTTATTTTGCACACTTGTCAAGCTCACTTAACTTGAATTTTATTTCAGTTCGACTACGGTTACACCTGCTTCGCCCTCGCCGTATCGACCCAAGCGATAGGATTTGACGGCTTTGTTTTTCTTAAGCATTTGCTGGACTGCCGCGCGGAGAACGCCGGTTCCCTTGCCATGGATGATGGTAACTGTTTTGAGTCGTCCCATAACGGCACTGTCGATATACCTCTCTGCCGCCAGCACACCCTCAACAGCCTCCATGCCGCGAATATCAAGCTCGGAAGCAACGCTTGCAGTACGTAATGATGCTGCGGCGGCAGAAGAAACCGAGACCGCTTTTTTCTTGCTCTCGCCCTCCAAAAGCAAGACCTCGTCCTCTTTGGCAGTAACATTCATTATTCCGGCACGTAGCGTCAAAACTCTTTCCGGAGATACGGAAATTACCTCCGCTTTCATGCCCATGGACTTTATTTTGACGGTATCTCCGGGGCGTATTTCACGCGAAGACTTCTCTTCAACCGTCGGTAGATGTTTCGGATGAAGTTCGTCTTGATGCTTATTCAATCTGCGGCGAAGCTCGCTTCTTGCTTCGTTGACACGCTGTGCGTCTTCGTCGTCGTTTTTGTGCTTTTTCATCTCGTCAAGCTCGGCAAAAACAGCCTCGGCAGTGGCTCTGGCATCATTTATAATGCGTTCTGCCTCACGGCGGGATTTTTGATCAGCCTTTTCCAATCTAACTTCAAGCTCAGCTTTCAAAAACGATGCCTTTTTCGCGCTTTCCTCCACCGCTTTAAGCTTCGCGGCAACCTCATCGCGCTCTTTTTCGAGCGACAACCGCGTCTGTTCAAGCTTTTCTATTGTTGCTTCAAAGCCGGCACTCTCGGTGTTTATGCGACCTTTCGCATCGTTTATCACATCTTCGCCGAGACCGAGACGTTTTGAAATGGCAAAGGCATTGGATTTTCCGGGAATGCCGACGAGAAGATGATACGTCGGACGCAAAGTCTCCACGTCGAACTCACAGGAAGCGTTTTGCACACCGGGTTCATTCGTCGCATACACTTTAAGCTCTGCGTAATGCGTTGTTGCGGCAATAATCGCACCTTTTTTACGCGCATTCTCGATTATGGCTATCGCAAGTGCCGCACCCTCGGTGGGGTCAGTACCCGCACCAAGCTCGTCAAACAGCAGAAGCGAACGCTCATCGCACTCGTCGAGTATATTGACTATGTTTTTCATATGAGCGGAGAAAGTCGAAAGACTTTGCTCTATACTCTGCTCATCACCGATATCGGCGAGTATGTGTGAAAACACAGGCATATTGCTACCGTCGGCGGCGGGAATATGAAGCCCACACTGTGTCATCGCCGCGAGAAGCCCTATAGTTTTAAGAGAGACGGTTTTGCCGCCGGTGTTCGGTCCTGTAATCACAAGGGTGTCAAAACCGCTACCAAGCTCCAGACTGATAGGTACGGCCTTCGCCGAGTCGAGTAGCGGGTGCCGCGCACGACGGAGAACAATGCCGCGTTCATCGTCAAGCCCGGGCTGTTGGCAGTCAAGCTTGTACGAAAGCTTTGCCTTTGCGAAAATAATATCCAGACGTACAAGGAGAGTGAAGTCCGTTTCAATATCGTCCTTATGCTCGGCACAATCCGCAGAAAGCTCAGCAAGAATACGCTCAATTTCAAGCTTTTCCTTCGCGGCAAGCTCTCGAAGCTCGTTATTCGCCTTGACCGCCGCCATAGGCTCGACAAACACGGTCATACCGGAGGCAGATATATCATGTACAAGCCCCGGCACAGATCCCTTGCACTCGGCTTTAACCGGAACAACATATCTATCGGAGCGCATGGTGATGATAGGCTCTTGCAAAACCTTTGCATAGCTCGGGGACGAGATGATTTTCTGCAACGCATCGCGGGCGCGAGCCGCCGCCGCACGCATTTGGCGACGGAGGGTTGCAAGCTCCGGAGACGCGCTGTCTGCAATCTCTTCCTCTCCGACTATGGAGGTGTTTATCTTTTCTTCAAGGAATTTGTTTGCGCGAAGAGCATAAAAAAGGCTGTCAATGCAGGTTTTCCCAACACCGTCGTCGGCAATATAGCCGCGAACAAGTCTAGCACACTGCAACACTCTCGCTATATCCATAAGCTCTCGTGTGTTCAGTGTGCCGCCTAAATCCGCACGAGACAGCGATGCCCTAACATCCTTTACGCCGGAAAACGATGGGTTCTGACGCACAGTCATCATGGCTTTTGCCGCGCTTGTCTCCTCTTGACGATGTCTGACCTCGGCAGGGTCGTATGCCGGAGAAAGCTCCGCAGTCTGCGCTTTCGCTGCCTCTGACACAGCCTCATGAGAGAGCATCTCCAACACCGTGGGAAGCTCAAGCGTCAATAGTGATTTTTCCGTAAAATTCATCTTCATTCTCCGAAAGCGTGTGCAAAGCGTTAAGAAATGCACACGCTTTTATAATAATCCAATGTTGAAAATCTTCGTTCAGTCTGCCGCAGGAGATATTCCTCCGCCGCCTCCGAAAGACTCCGCTGTGCTTCCGCGTCTACCGAAAATGAAAACAGTTGCTTCGGCGGGCATGAGCAGATATACCTCATTGCGGCAAGTGACCCCGCGGACAGCGGTGACACTGCACCAAGCTCCGCCGTGCGGCATGTGCGACAGCATAGCCGACCGCTCTCCAAGCTAAGCACGGGGCTTTCAGGCTCTGTGCAACCGCAGACGACACACGCCCCAAGCTCCGGCGTATACCCGGCAAGGCACATAAGGCGCAGTTCAAACGCGGACTTTATATGCGCGTATGAATACATGCCTCGGCTTAAAGCATACAGCGAATTCAGACCAAGCTGCATTAAAGGTGCATCCGGCTGATCCTCAACGGAAAGCGCATTAATGCACTCGGCAAAATAACAGCCGAGTGAAAGCGCGATTATATCCGTCCTTAAAGCTTCAAAGCCTTCAAGGACAGTGCCCTCTGTAACCGTCCATTTTCCCCTGTTGAAAAAAAGCGTCAATTCCGAATAAGTCAGCTGTTGGGTACACGCGGCGAGCTTGCTTGTCTTTCTAACCGCGCCTCGTGCTTTGGCGGTAATCTTGCCATGGCTGTCGGTCATAAGGTCGATTATCCTGTCAGCCTCTTTATATCTCACTTCGCGCAGTGTGAGAGCTTTCATCGTTTCGTACATAATATGTAGAGTATCAGTCCTCCGGTCGGGGGAATTCACCCGACCTCTTTCCGTATTCTTTCTCTTTGGCTTTTCTGTCAGTATCGTGCATAGATTTATACAGCAGATAATAAATCGGATCGCCCGTCTCACTGAATGCCTGCCATACAGCGTCCTTTTCCATCATAACCACCTCGCGGTTATTATCTGCACCGCGCGGCGTGTTAGTGATGGTATATATTAACGGGTATAATTCACTCGTTCTTAAAGCCGAAGTTACGTAAAAGGGACATGGAGTCGCGCCAGTTTTCCTTGACCTTAACCCAAGTCTGCAAATTGACCTTTGTTCCCATGAAATCCTCAATATCCACGCGGGCAAGCCCCCCTATTTTTTTTAGCATCGCGCCTTTTTTGCCGATAATGATACCCTTGTGGCTGTCTTTTTCGCAATAAATGGTTACTTCAAGGTCGATAATGCCGTTATCTCGCTCGGAAAAACGCGTGACCTCTACCGCTGTGCCGTGCGGTATCTCCTTATC
>CAZBYU010000167.1:0-3822 GCA_964496235.1 uncultured Oscillospiraceae bacterium
CAGTAAAAATACAAATTATTATAGTGTATCGGAAAATTAGTACCGCGAAGAGCGCGATTCGGCGGCACAGAGCGGGAAACATCATAACGCCGCGGCGTATTCGGCGCGGCAGGAGGAGAGACAACATGAAAGACATGCAGTGGTTTGAGGAGATGGAGGCGCGTATCCCTCACGGCGAGGTTCGCACGCGTTTTGCTCCCTCCCCCACGGGATACATGCACGTCGGAAATCTGCGTACCGCGCTTTACACCTATCTTATCGCGCGTGCAAACTCCGGCAAGTTCATACTGCGTATCGAGGACACCGACCAGGGTCGCCTTGTCGAGGGTGCGGTGGACATCATATACCGCACGATGGCGCAGTGCCGATTGGAGCATGACGAGGGTCCGGACGTCGGCGGTCCGGTAGGTCCGTATATCCAGACCGATCGCCGTCCGCTTTACAAGGAATATGCCGAGCTTTTGGTTCAGCGCGGGCATGCCTACCGCTGTTTTTGCGAAAAGGCGGCGAGCGAGGAGGACACGGGCGATTTCGACCGTGCAGATGACCCGTGCCGCGCGATGACGGCGGAGGAATCCGACCGTCTTGCCGCCGAGGGCAAGCCCTATGTCATTCGTCAGCGTATTCCCCACGAGGGTACTACCACCTTCCATGACGAGATATTCGGCGACATCACCGTGGAAAACACCACTCTCGATGATCAGGTGCTTATAAAACGCGACGGTCTGCCGACGTATAACTTCGCAAACGTGGTGGACGATCACCTCATGGGCATAACGCACGTTGTCCGCGGGAGCGAATATCTCTCCTCCGCGCCGAAGTACAATCTGCTCTATGAGGGCTTCGGCTGGGATATCCCGAAGTATGTCCACTGCTCTCCGGTCATGCGCGATGCACACAACAAGATGTCCAAGCGTCACGGCGATCCGTCGTATGAGGATCTGCTGGCTCAGGGCTATCTCACCGAGGCAATACTCAACTATGTCGCGCTTCTCGGCTGGAGTCCGCGCGGCGAGAGGGAGATATACTCTCTTGACGAGCTGAAGGAGGCGTTTGACCTCTCCGGCATCTCCAAGTCTCCCGCGATATTCGACATTGAAAAGCTACGCTACTTCAACAGCGAGTATATCCGCGCAATGAGCGCGGAGGCGTTTGCCGCCGTGGCAGAGCCGTATATTCGCCAAAGCGTCAAGAATGAGGCGTATTCCGCCTCGGATATTGCCGCCCTTTTGCAACAGCGCACCGAGATTTTGACCGATATCCCCGAGAAGGTGGACTTTTTCGATGCCCTGCCGGAATACTCCGCAGAGCTTTTTACGCATAAAAAGTCCAAGTCCGACGCGGAATCTTCCAAAAGTGTGCTTGAAGCCCTCGTTCCCGTGTTCACCGGGCTTGAAGCGTGGGATGATGAGCATATCATGGGCGCGATGGTGACACTTGCGGAGACCATGGGCGCGAAGAACGCAAAGGTGATGTGGCCTGTGCGTATCGCGGCGGCGGGCAAGGCGGTAACGCCCGGCGGTGCGGTGGAAATATGCCGCATACTCGGTCGTGAGGAGACCCTGCGCCGCATGAACGTGGCTCTTGAAAAGCTTGCGTAAAGAAAAGAAAAGTTAATCGGAATAAAAAATCTCTCTTCCGAGAATACTCAGAGGAGAGATTATTTTTTGCGTCGGAGGGTCGTTGAAATGAATGCGATGAGCGGGAGAAGAAAGGCGATGACGGTCGCGGTGGTGTTTGCCGCCGCACTTACGGCGGTGCTGGTCGCACTGCTTTTCATCGCTCGGCGAAACCTCACGGCATACCGCCTTGCCGCGCATTACAGCGCGTCCGAGGCACTTGAGGAGACCGTAACCGCCGCAGAGAGCATGAACGCGGCTTTGTCAAAGGCGGTGTACGCGACAGACGGAGGAATGCGTGCCGGGCTTTGCGCCGAGGTTTATGCCTCGGCACTTGCCGCGGAGAGTGCGATGAGTACCCTGCCGTTTGCTACGCAGGAGCTGGAGCGTATAGCGGGGTATCTCAACGAAACGGCGGATTATGCGCGGGTGCTGTGTGCCGAAAGCGCGGAGACGGACTATGCCGCGGGTGAGCGCGATACGCTACGCGAGCTTGAAAAGCTCGCCGCGTCACTCGTTGAAGCCCTGCACGGGATACAGACCGACTACCATAACGGCGCGATAGAAATGGACACGGACGAGCTGAGACTGGCGAACATCGGACATGAAGGAGCAAGCGGACGCGTCAGCGAGGAGCTTTTGCGCGTGGAGGGCGATTTCCCGCGCCGTACGCCGATGAAATATGACGGGCGGTACGGCGCGAGGAGCGTGACGACTGCGTCCGTCGGCGCGAAAAAGCTGTCCGACGCGGAGAAGCTGGCTGTGGCGGCGGGGATTGCGGGCGTAAGCCCGGCGGAGGTGCGCCTTGCTTACGCCTATGACGGTGCGGGCGGCGTGAAAAGCTACGCCGCCGGGGACGCGCTGGTCACGGTGGGCGAGCAGGGGGTCATGAGCATGTGGCGCGAGCGGCTGGTGAGCGAGGCGAAGCTGACGGAGGGCGAGGCGCAGAAGGTGGCTCATGAATTCCTCGAAAAGCACGGGTACACGGAGCTTGCTCTGGAGGGGAGCGAAGTGAGCGGTGGCATGGCGCGAATGCGCTTTGTCGCGGAGCATGACGGCGCGGTGTATATCGACAACGCGGTTACACTGTCTGTCGCACTCGATGACGGCGCGGTCTGTGCCTTTGACGCGTCGGATTACACGCCCGAGACTGTGGAGAGCGCGTGGGGCATATCCGAGAGCGACGCGTCCGCTCTCGCGCCGGAGGGGCTTGATGTGCGTGATGTGCGTCGTGTGGTGATACGCTCCGACGGCGGACGCAGTATAGCCTGCTATGAGCTGGGCGGCACAGATGGCGAACGGGAAGTGAAAATATACCTCAATGCCGACAGCGGCAGACAGGAGAGGATAGAGGTAACTCCCGCGTGAGCGGGAGTACGGCGGTGGTGTGATTTTCACATGAAAGTCTACGCTTTTGTCAAGATTTCTTTACATTAACGGTCTTTTTCACAACCAAAACATGGCTTACCCCTGTCAAAATGTCGAAAAATCTCGGCAGTCTTGAGCAGTTATTCTCAAGACTGCCGAAATTGCATAAACGACCGGGATTAACGCACAAAATAGTTTGACATTTAACAAACTCCGTGACATAATAATACTATAAATTCGCTAGGTGTTTCAATTTGACTTTCGGTATGCGCCGAACAGCCGAAAAAGACGGCTGTTTATGTGTGAGTCGGGCGTTTTCCGGCAAAATGTTAGTTTATTATCTTTCGGGAATGTAGCAAATTTGTCATGGAAAACGGTCAGTTTTGGCTTGAAAGAGGAACGCACTTGCGGTAATATTAAGGTACTGTTAAGCTTGCTTATCATTACCAAAAAAGCTTAATCTCGAAACAGAATGCAAAAGGAGGTGAGAGCGTGTCATTTGAGGCAATAGCCGACATAACCCGGGCAGAAACCGAAGCGAAGACCGCCGTGGCTCAGGCAGAGGCAAAGGCAAGGCAGATGCTTATAGATGCCGAGGCGGCGGGGGAGATCGCGCTGTCTGCCGCGGCGGAAAAGGCGGAAGCCGAGGTTGCCGAGCTTCGTCGTCAGGCTGATGAAAAGGCTATGGAGGCCGCGTCGGCTCTTTCAAAGCAACTTGAAGGCGACAAAGCCGCGCTTCGCGCTCAGGCGGAGGCGAAACTTTCTCAAGCAGCAACTCTTGTAGTGGAAAGGATAGTGAACAGCTAAGATGGCCATTGTAAAAATGAAAAAGCTC
>CAZBYU010000168.1:0-3808 GCA_964496235.1 uncultured Oscillospiraceae bacterium
GGGGATAACAACGCTAACGATGCTCGAACAGCCGTAAAAAGCCTCGATCTCAAGTGATGTGACGCCATCGGGAATGACAACGCTCTTTATATGTTTGCATCCGAGCACTGCTTGCGAACCGATCTTTTCGACGCCCTGCGGAACGGTCATGTCGATGATCTGCTCATCGCCGAGCCACAGCTCAACACCGTAATAATTGGGTGCGGATGTGACATCCTGAAATACAACATTCAGCCAAGAGGCAAGGTCGGCAATGACAATGCGATCAATATTCGAGCATGCGTCAAATGCGCGTGAACCGATAAATTTCAGGCTTTTCGGAAATTGTACGCTTTGCAGACTCTTGCAATCGATAAACGCATATTCGCCGATCGTCTCGATCCCCTCGGGTATGACCAATTCACGAAGGGCACGGCAGGAGTAGAATGCACACCCGGGGATATCTGTCAGCCCACTGCCGAATTTTACGCTTTCGAGACTCGTGCAGTTGTCAAATGCAAGTGTTCCGAGTGCTGTCACGCTGTCGGGGATGTCGATCGAAAGCAGGCTTGTACATCCATAAAATGCGCACTCGCCGATTGCCCTCACGCCCTCGGGGATATCAACGCTCACGATCTCCGAATGCCACATAAACGCACCCCAGCCGATCTCGCGCACATAAAATCGATCGAGTTTTTCGGGGATGACGATATTTTCGACATCGTCAGTCGCGATCCCGACGATCGTGCAACTCTCGCTGTCATCGGAGACAGAGTATTTGAAACCTGCGGCAGTGTGAGTCTCGCTTTTTTCCGTGGTCACAGTGCCTTGGTCGGGGAACACAGACTGACAGCCGATCAACATCAAGACAGCGATCACCGCTGACAGCAGCACCGCTATTTTCCTTGCCGACAACTTCATCCCCCCAAAGCTCATATTTCATACCTTAATAATATAACATTTTTTGCAAAAAGTCAATAGCTGTGAGCATATTTTTGAGATTTTTCTCCGCACGATCGGCGTTTTTATAAAATCGCAAACAAAAGAGCTGCCTCAAATGCCATAAGCATCGAAGACAGCCGTGTTATTTATGTAAAGAGTAAGTGTGAAGAGGCGAGAGATTCGGGATTTTTCGCTGTGGCGAAAATTTACCATTTTCTCCAAACCATCTTATCGACCACTCCGGTATAGGACTGGATTATCTTGACCACTTTAGTGGAGACATTTTCCTCGATATAATCGGGGACGGGGATGCCGTGATCGTCTTGGAGGTTCATTTGGGTGGCGGTATCGACGGCTTGGAGAAGGCTTTTTTTATCGATACCTGCCAAAATGAAGCAGGCTTTATCGAGTGCCTCGGGACGCTCGGTCGAGGTTCGGATACAGACTGCAGGGAACGGATGACCGACCGATGTGAAAAAGCTGCTCTCCTCGGGCAACGTGCCAGAGTCAGAGACCACGCAGAATGCATTCATCTGCAGGCAGTTATAATCATGGAATCCGAGCGGTTCATTCATCCTCACGCGATGGTCAAGCCCAAATCCGGTCGCCTCGAGACGCTTTCTCGAGCGCGGATGACAGGAATAGAGGATCGGCATATCGTACTTCTCCGCCATGGCATTGATAGCACCAAAGAGGGACAGAAAGTTCTTTTCCGTGTCGATGTTTTCCTCTCGATGGGCAGAAAGGAGGATATATTTCCCCTTTTCAAGCCCCAAACGGGCATGGACGTCGCTTTTCTCGATCTCGTCAAGATTTTGGTGGAGCACCTCTGCCATTGGCGAGCCGGTCACATAGACACGCTCCTTGGGCAGTCCGCACTCATGCAGATATTTGCGTGCATGCTCGGAATATGCGAGGTTCACATCCGAGATGATATCCACGATTCGGCGATTTGTCTCCTCGGGCAGGCACTCATCCTTGCAACGGTTTCCCGCCTCCATATGGAAGATCGGGATATGCAGTCGTTTTGCGGATATTGCGGACAGGCAAGAGTTTGTGTCACCCAAGATCAGCAGTGCGTCGGGCTTTATCTCTGCCATCAGCTTATACGAGCAGTTGATGATGTTACCGACAGTCGCGCCGAGATCGTCTCCGACGGCATTCATATAGACCTCGGGGTCATCGAGTTTCAGATCCTTGAAGAACACACCGTTAAGATTATAATCGTAATTCTGCCCGGTATGAGCAAGGATCGTGTCAAAATACTTTCGGCTTTTCGTGATCACCGCCGCAAGCCGTATGATCTCGGGTCGCGTGCCCACGATGATAAGAAGTTTAAGTTTGCCGTTATCTTTGAATTTTATATCACTGTAGTCGAGTTTTATTTCCATTATTCTACCACCTCAAAGAATGTATCCGGATGATCGGGGTCAAATTGTTCATTTGCCCACATGAGAGTCACGAGATCGTCGGTTTCGGACAGGTTGATTATGTTGTGCGTATATCCGGGCAGCATGTGGACTGCCTCGATCTTCTCACCCGACACCTCGAAACTCAGCACCTCATCACTGCCGATCTTCCTCATTTGGATAAGCCCATGTCCCGAAACGACGATGAAAAATTCCCACTTGCTCTGATGCCAATGCTGTCCCTTGGTGATGCCCGACTTTGAGATATTCACCGAAAACTGTCCGCACCTCTCGGTCTTCAACAGCTCGGTGAAGCTGCCTCTTACGTCCACATTCATTTTCAAAGGAAAAGCGATCTTTTCCTTGGGCAGGTAAGAAAGATAGGTGGAATAGAGCTTTTTGGCAAACGAATTGTCGGGGATCTCAGGCATGACGAGCGTCTGCGGTTGCGTCTTGAACCGATCCAAAAGGTCAACTATTTCGCCGAGCGTCACCTTATGTGTGATCGGTGCGGCGCAGTATCTGCCGTCATCGCAAATGGTGGTATCGATGCCGTCGAATTTGCAATGATGTTCCCTGCCCTCGAGTGCATCGAGCATTTCGGTCACGAGATCATCGATATAGAGCAGTTCAAGCCGTGCGTTTCGATCATTGACGGTGATGGGCAGATCGTTTGCGGTATTGTTGCAAAATGTGGCAACAGCGGAATTGTAGTTGGGTCTGCACCACTTGCCGAACAGGTTCGGAAAACGGTAGACCAAAACCTTTGCGCCCGTTTGCTCGGCATACGAGAAGAAAAGCTCCTCCCCTGCCTTTTTACTGCGTCCGTAATCGCTGTCATAGCGACCGATCAAGGTGGCTTGGATGGATGAGGACAGCATGACGGGGCAGGTATTGTTATGCTTTTTCAGGGTTTCAAGAAGTGTTGACGCAAAACCGAAATTGCCGTGCATAAATTCATCGGGGTTCTGCGGACGGTTCACGCCTGCAAGATTGAACACAAAATCCGCCTTTTGGCAGTATTCATCGAGCAGGTTCGGATCGCTGTCGATGTCGTACTCGAATATTTGATCGACACTTAGACTTTTGCGAGTCCTATCCTTGCCGTCGCGGAGATTTTTCAAGCTCTCGCACAGATTTTTGCCGACAAATCCCTTCGCGCCCGTAACCAATATCTTCATCCGAGCATCCCCTTTTTCAGCTCATCCTGTATGTACGCAAGTGAGGCGATCTTTGCCTTGGTCTCCTCGACCGTCAAAAGCTTGGTGTTATTTGAGTTAAACTCGGTCAAGGTTTTCCTTTCGGTGTCGCCCTGGCTGAAATATTTATCGTAATTGAGTCCGCGTTTGTCGCAGGGCACGCGATAGAAATTGCCCATATCGATGGCGTGTGCGCATTCCTCGTTAGTCAGCAGTGTCTCGTACATCTTCTCACCGTGACGGATGCCGATGACCTTGATCTTCCCCTTGTCGCCGCCG
>CAZBYU010000169.1:0-3805 GCA_964496235.1 uncultured Oscillospiraceae bacterium
ATATATTGTGCTACGCCCTCAAATTACGACGAAACGCTACTCTAATTTGTGTTTTTGAAGAAACAAGAGTTTACATAAAGAAAAAAATATTTTCAAAAAAGCAAAAAAAGACTTGATTTTTTTGCTCGCGTGTAATATATTGTTACCAGTGAATTGATTATGTTAATTGATTTCCAGAGCGGACGAGCAAGGCAATGCCTTGAACTGCGGATAATAAAGCGTTTCGCACATAAGAACCTAGACATAATTCGGTTGCGACATCGCTTTTTGATATAGATATTTTTTTCATACAGAGAGGGCGTTTAGATGAATAACGCAGAAATCATTGAAATATTTGAGAGATATCTGACAGAGGATAAGAAAGCCTCGGAAAACACCCTCAGCTCATATATGCGAGATATCCGCAAGTACGCCGAGTATCTTGACGCAAACACCGATGTTGCCATAGTCACGGCGACAGAGGACGAGGTGGGTGAGTATATAGACCATCTTCGTGCATGCGGAAAGTCCGTTGCCACCGTGTCGAGAAACATTGCCTCCCTCAAATGTCTTTACACTCATCTGTGCATAAAGCAGATCGTTCCCGTCAACCCCGCACTGAAGCTTGTACCCGACAAGAGTACGCAAAAGCTACCCCAGATCCTCACAAGCACCGAGGTCGAAACCCTGCTTAACCAGCCGCAATGCATTGATGCCAAGGGTTACAGAGACAAGGCCATGCTTGAGCTTCTGTATGCTACCGGTATAAGAGTGACCGAGCTTATTGACCTTGATTTGAACGATGTCAATCTCACAGCCGGTGTGATACGTTGCGAAAGCCGCGGCAAGGAGCGAATTATTCCGCTCTATCCCGAAGCCGTCAAGGCTGTGAGCGAGTACATAACTCTTGTTCGCCCTCAGATGATTGCAACGCCCGACGAGAAATCTCTTTTCGTCAACGTCAGCGGTGAGCGCATGTCCAGACAGGGCTTCTGGAAGATAATCAAGTATTATCAGAAAAGGGCTGGGATTGAAAAGGATATCACTCCGCACACCCTGCGCCATTCTTTCGCTGCACATCTTTTGGAAAACGGCGCAGATATCCACGCCATACAGGAGATGCTCGGCCATGCCGACATATCCTCTACCCAAGTGTATTCGCATCTTATTAAGAAACAGCTAAAGGACGTTTACAACAAGGCTCATCCCAGAGCTTGACTACATTTGTTATTCACCTCGGCAGAGAGAATGCAAAAGTGCGTTTTCTTTGCCGAGGCTTATTTATTGCCTAAACATCATAAGTGTGCTATAATACCAATAGGATGTGATTTGATGCGGATATTGGGCATTGACCCGGGAATTGCGACGATAGGCTTCGGCGTATTGGATTATTCGGGCAGTGAATATAAGCTTGTCAACTGCGGTGTTATCACCACTCCGGCGCATCGCTCGCTCTCATCGCGCTTGGAGCAGATATATGATGACATGCAACAGCTTTTGGATTTGTTTAAGCCCGATGTGGTTTCGATAGAAGAGCTTTTTTTCAACACAAATACCACCACAGGCATCTCTGTGGCGCACGGCAGGGGAGTTATACTTCTTGCCTGTCGCAAGGCGGGGGTAAAGGTGTATGAGTACACCCCACTTCAAGTCAAGCAATCCGTTGTCGGATATGGTCGAGCCGAGAAACACCAGGTGATGGATATGGTTCGACGTATATGCTCTCTCTCCGCGCCACCGAAACCCGATGACGCGGCTGATGCCGTTGCACTTGCCATATGTCATGCCCGCAGTGCAACATCCTTACTATTCAAGGGAGATAATGAGGAATGTTCTACTATATAGACGGAATAGTGACCGAGCTTGAACCCAATCTGGCTGTCCTCGATTGCGGGGGGGTGGGTTACGCACTGAATATTACGAACAATACCGCCGCCGCTTTGAAGCTGAAAGCAAAGTCTAAGCTATATGTTGCCGAGGCGATAGGAGAGACGAATTTCGACCTTTACGGCTTTGCGGATAAAAGTGAAAAGCGATGTTTTACAATGCTTACCGCCGTATCCGGTATCGGTCCGAGGGCGGCACTGTCGATTCTTTCGTATAACACCCCAGAGGGGCTTGCGTTGGCAATTATGAATAACGACGAAAAGGCTCTCACGGTTGCCCCCGGCATAGGAAAGCGCATTGCCCAGCGCATTATACTCGAGCTTAAAGATAAAATCGCAAAGGAACTCGGTGACATGGATTACGCACCCGCTGTCGGAGCTGTCACTTTAGGCGGAGTGTCTGATTCCAACACCTCCGACGCGATTGCCGCGCTGACAATGCTTGGCTACAGTAATACGGAGCTTGCCCCTGTACTTAAAAAGCTTGACGTTTCCGGCATGAGTGCGGAGGAGATTATAAAGGCTGTTCTAAAGCACATGGTAAAGTGAGAAACATGATATGAGCATTAACTTTTCCGAAGACACAAACGAGAGAATAATAACCACCGCCGCCTCACTGCCGGAAGACACGGCGGACGGATCTTTGCGTCCGCGCAGTATATCCGAGTATATAGGACAGGAGAAGGCGAAGGATAATCTCTATATTTTTATAAACGCCGCGAAAATGCGAAATGAGGCACTTGACCATGTCCTCCTGCATGGTCCTCCGGGCTTGGGCAAGACCACGCTTGCCGGTATAATCGCAAATGAGATGGGTGTTAACATGCGTATTACCTCGGGTCCTGCGATAGAAAAGCCGGGTGATCTCGTGGCGTTGTTGACGAATCTGAATGAGGGTGACATTCTCTTTGTCGATGAGATACATAGGCTCAATCGCGCATATGAGGAGATACTCTATCCCGCGATGGAGGACTATGCGATTGACATTATTCTCGGCAAGGGTCCTTCTGCGAACTCTCTTCACCTCGATCTGCCCCACTTCACCCTTATCGGCGCGACGACACGCTCCGGTCAGTTGACCGCGCCGTTGCGTGACCGCTTCGGCGTTTCCCTGCGTTTAGAGCTTTATACTCCCGAGGAGCTTAAAAAGATAGTAACACGCTCTGCGGGCATACTCGGCGTTGACATTGATCCGGATGGCGCGTATGAGATAGCTTCCCGTTCCCGCGGCACCCCGCGTATCGCCAACCGTCTTCTTCGCCGCGTAAGAGACTATGCACAGGTCATGGCAGACGGAGTTATAACAAAGGAAGCGGCGGATAAAGCTCTTCTAGCGTTAGAAGTCGATAAGCTCGGCTTAGACGCGCTTGACAGGCGTATGCTGAAAACTATAATCGACTTTTATAACGGCGGACCTGTCGGCCTTGATACGCTCGCGGCAACGATAAACGAGGATGCCGTGACAATAGAAGACGTCTACGAGCCGTATCTTCTGCAAAACGGCTTTCTCACACGCACCCAACGCGGTCGTTGTGTCACGCGGCGTGCATATGAACACCTCGGGCTTGAATATATGGGTCAGCAACAGCTTGATATATGACCTTATCGCGATTCACTGCGCGCTATTATGCCTAAATTCGCAAAAAAAATCCGTCAAAAGCTAAAAAAATTGTTGACTTTACGTCCGACTGTTGTATAATATAATTTGTGTAATGTCATGGTTATATTTGTATTTGCAAATTTACCCGCATCCGTTTATTGCGTTTCCCGCTCATGTGTTTGAGCAACTCTCAAAAACCCTCTTTTGGTTATTGGCTTTTCTCTTTGTTTCTCGCCGTGTGCGGAGGCTTTGGTTCTGTCCGGAGAGCATGGAATTCTTGATGCGTTATCGCTTGGCTTGCTCGTGCCGATAGTTATTGCAGTGCGGCACGTTATATATC
>CAZBYU010000170.1:0-3804 GCA_964496235.1 uncultured Oscillospiraceae bacterium
CGGATAATCGCGTTGCGCTTGGACATGTTGCTCACGCCGATCGCCAGCACCACCGTCACAACGGCGGCAAGCCCCTCGGGAATAGCCGCGACCGCGAGTGACACGGCGATCATGAACGAATTCAGTACGACCTCGAAGCCGAGACCGCCCGCTCTCAAAAGCTGAACCGCAAACACCAACGCGCAAACGCCCAGCACCAGCCACGTAAGGATCTTCGACAGCTGACCGAGCTTTATCTGCAACGGGGTCTCGCCGTCCTCTGCCTTGGCGAGTGCATCGGCGATCTTGCCCATCTCGGTGTCCATGCCGGTGGCGGTGATGACGGCACTGCCGCGTCCGTATGCCACGGTACTGCCCATGTAGACCATGTTGCGTCTGTCGCCGAGGGGGATATCGTTCTGCTCGCCCAGCTCAAGGAGCTGAATGAACTTGTTGACAGGCACGGATTCGCCCGTCAAAGCAGCCTCTTCGAGCTTCAAGCTCGCACTTTGCAAAATGCGTCCGTCGGCAGGTACCGCGTCGCCCGCCTCAAGCATAACGACATCGCCCACAACAAGCTCTTCGCTCGGGATAGTGCAAAGTTTGCCGTCACGCAGAACGTGCGACATTGCCGCACTCATCTCCTGCAATGCCTCAATGGCCTTTTCCGCCTTGCTCTCCTGATACACGCCAAGCACCGCGTTTATCAGCACAACGGCGAGAATGATGATGACATCGGCAAAGCTTTCACCCTCTACCACTGCCAGAACGCCGCTTATTGCCGCGGCAACCAGCAAAATGATTATCATCGGGTCTGCCATCTGCTCGAAGAAACGCGCGATAAGCGATTTCTGCGGCGGTGCGGAGAGCTTATTTCTGCCGTTTGTCTCCAAACGGTGCTGAGCCTCCTGAGAGCTTAACCCGTCCACGCCGCTGTTAAGCTCGTTAAGCACAGCTTCCTTTTTCTCCAGATAATACTTCATGGATTTTCCCCTTTCATAGCTTCTTGATTCTAGCACGTCCTCCGCACAAAAAAGAGACTTTTACAGCGAATGTGCTGTAAAAGTCTCGCTAAATACAGTTTGGAACGTACCCGGTGCGCCGAACCTTTTTCAAGGCCGTGATGGCGACGCGCCGGCACCCGACACAGCGGGTGAAAGCTACTCCCTTTTTACCCACACAGAATAGCACATTAACGCGTGTGAAGTCAAGGAAAAAGTACGCTTTCGTGTCACAATTCACAGGCTATTAATAGATTCAGGGAGTGTTTTCAACCTGGGTTGAAGATATGCGACTTTGGGAAACGACGAGCCGGTCATCAGAGGCAATCGGCAAGAGCTTTTGTCACACGTTGAAGCGGAAGTTGGTGACATCTCCGTCCTGCATGACGTACTCCTTGCCCTCGAGACGAAAAAGCCCTTTCTCCTTCGCCGCACTCACACTGCCGCAGGCCTTGAGATCTTCAAACGCTACTATCTCCGCGCGAATGAAGCCGCGTTCGATATCGGTGTGTATCTTGCCGGCGGCGCGGGGGGCTTTAGTGCCGCGGACTATCGTCCACGCATGCACATCGTCCTCTCCGGCGGTCAAAAACGAGATGTAACCCAAAAGCTCATACGAGGTGCGGATAAGTCGGTCAAGCCCTGTTTCGGTCAGCCCCAGATCCTCCATAAACATCTTCGCCTCATCCTCGTCCATCTCGGCAATGTCTTCCTCAAACTTCGCCGCCACAGGCAAAACGGCCGCACCCTGCTCTTCCGCCAGTGCCTTGAGGGCGATGAAGTTGGGGTTGTTCTCATAGTCCGACATACCGTCCTCGTCTAGGTTTGCCACATATATCACCGGCTTTACGGTCATCAGCCCGCCATCGGTAAGTATATCCGCGTCCTCCTCTGTGAACTCGAACGACCTCGCGCCCTTCTCGCCCTCGAGATGCTCTATCAGGGCTTGGCACATCTCCGCCTCGTGCTTATACTTCTTGTCGCCGCTCTTGGCGTTCTTCTTTGCGCGCTCCAGCCTGCGCTCAACGATCTCGATGTCCGCAAGGATCATTTCAAGGTCAAAGGTTTCCGCATCGCGCTTGGCATCGGCCTTTTCGAGGAAAATGTCATCATTGTCAAAGCAACGCACCACATGCACCAGCGCGTCCGTCTGGCGTATCGCCTGAAACACCTCGTTGCCCTTGCCGCCCTTGCTCACGCCCGCCACATCGACAAACTCTATCGTCGCGGGGCTGTACTTTTTCGGGTGATAATACTCCGCAAGCCAGTCGAGTCGTTCATCGGGAACCTTGGCGTTGCCGATGTTGGGCTTTGCCCCGGCATTGGTGTACGCACTCGTCTCCGCCTTAGACCCGGTAAGCGCGTTGAAAAGCGTAGTCTTCCCCACATTCGGCAAGCCGACGATACCAAGTTTCATATATGTCAATTCTCCTTTTGCACATTGAGTGTGTTTTTCTCTTGTACTATACCATATTTTTATCTGATTCTCAATAGGAAAGAGGGATAGGGGTATTTGTTCAAAACATCAGACTCGCAGATATCAACCCGTTTAAGTGTCACTCTGTTTTTTCAGAACATACAAAAGCCACGCTATGGCACACAAAGCGCAATATAGCGTGGTTTGTTTTGTTTTTGGAAAAAGACAACGGCACGTTATAATTGGAGGTCGTTGCCGTGTTGTCGGTTAAATCGACAAGCGGATATAAAGATATTGGAATCACACGCCGCGCCCAACCAACTCGTTCCACGCAACCTTATGCTGAAACTTCACTGTTTCGTCTGTTTTCAAAAGCTCGACATATCTGTCTATAAATTCAGCAGGATCTTTCATTAAGCGCAAATAATAATTCAGTGTCGAATAAACGCCGTTCACTATTACTTGGCATCCATGTATCTGGCTAATTCGCCTTATTTCACTTTCAAGTGAGTCCCAATCTGCGGCATCCATATTTGCAGTAGTCAACAGATAATAACGATCAGTGTTATAAACCTTGAATTTTTCATAGGCATCTGCAACTAGTTGTCGAGTAATTGTAATCTCGTGCTTGATTTCCACTCCTTCAAAAGCACTACCATTCTTATTATTCACATCAATATCACCGATTCGTCCAGATTGCGAATCTGCTGAATTATGAGATTCCAGTGGACATAGTATTTTTTCGTCATATCTAGCAACTTGACCCATCATACACTGGTATGCCGCATAGATTGCAAGCGTCGGCAAACGTGATGCTCCTGCACAAGTGTATCCATATGTAAAGTGTTTTTTGAGAAGCTTTATAATACTGGCAATTGAAAGACTGTGTGGCTTTGCTAATTCAATGTTCATATCATCTCTCTGCTTTATAAGCAGTTTGAAGAAATAACGCAACACTCTTTCGGGTGAAACACCGTGTACTTGTATCTGATCAATTATCTCTAAAAATGCTTTTTTCACACTTTCCGGTTTGATTTTGCCCGGATAATCCAGCGTGTAAGGGTGGGGTTGTTCTAACGAACGTGTAAGCCACCCTGATTCGGACATAGAGGGAAACCTAACAGTTTTCATAAATGGCGTAACTACATCTTTGTCAATGCTACGACCTGCAAATCCGTTTTCTTGTTGCGCTTGATGATAACGTATATCTTGTGAATTGTCGACAATTTTGTGTACCAACAATGTAGTAAGCACGGCAATCAAGCCTTTATTTACCTCCGAACGTGAAACAATAAGCTCAATTTGTGATGCAATATCACGTCGAAGTTCCGTTGTATAATTATTATCCGCCGATTCGTTAAGTGCCTGATTGTAAACCGATTCAAGTACATCTTTGTGGTTCATTGA
>CAZBYU010000171.1:0-3791 GCA_964496235.1 uncultured Oscillospiraceae bacterium
TCCTTACCCCACCGACAAGCCCACCTGCGACAAGATCCGCTATATCTCCACCGCGCCGGTCTTTGCCGAGGCGATCAGAAGAATCTACGAGGAAGTTTCCATCTCCAATCTCTTTGACTGATCTCGTTTTTCGCGTTATAATCCGAATCCGTGATATTCTCACCGAGGCTATGGGCGGCATAGTCCGCCCGTGCGTCGGGTGAAAGGAAAGTTTGCAAAATGCTTTTTAAGAAGCCCGGCGGCGTTACATGGCTTATAGTGTTCCTCGGCAACCCCGGCTTGAAATATGAAGGAACGAGGCACAACGCCGGGTTTATGGCGGCAGACGCGATGAGCAGGAATAAGGGCGTGGCTATAAACCGCCTTCGCTTTCACGCGCTGACGGCGCAATGTGTCATCGGCGGGGAAAACGTCCTTTTGATGAAGCCGCAAACCTACATGAACCTCTCCGGAGAGGCCGTCGGCGAGGCGGCTCGTTTTTACAAGATACCGCCGGAGCATGTTATTGTCGTGTCCGACGAGATGGCTCTGCCCATCGGCAAGCTCCGTATTCGCATGAAAGGCTCTGCCGGCGGACACAACGGTCTTAAAAACATTATCTCCCACCTCGGCACGGAGGCTTTTCCGCGCATACGCCTCGGCGTGGGTGCGCCGCCGCATCCCGATTATGATGTTAAGGACTGGGTTCTTTCCACGTTCAAAAATCAGGATGCCGATGACATGGCGAATGCCGCCGCACGTGCCGCAGAGGCCGCCGAGTGCTATATAGCCGAGGGCGCGGAGCGGGCGATGAACAAATTCAACACTAAGTAATGTTACGCGATATACCCCTTGCAAATAGTTCTTTTTCCTTTGTCGACAAAGGGTTTTAGCCCCTTTTATATACGAAAAACAGCAAGAGAGAGGATGATTAGCGAGTGAAAAAAAGCTGCATTGCGATGCTTCTGGCGGGCGGACAGGGTTCAAGGCTTTACGCGCTCACTCAAGATGTCGCTAAACCGAGCGTTCCGTTCGGCGGAAAGTACAGGATTATCGACTTCCCGCTGTCTAACTGTGCCAACTCCGGCATTGACACTGTCGGTGTCCTCACGCAGTACAGACCGCTCCAGCTTAACAGCTACATAGGCAACGGTCAGCCGTGGGATCTTGATATGTCCGACGGCGGAGTTTATATTCTCCCGCCGTATCAGAGCGCGGGGGAGAAAGGCTCTTGGTTTTCCGGCACTGCCAACGCCATTTATCAAAACATCGGCTTTATAGAAAACTATGACCCCGAAAACGTACTCATTCTTTCCGGTGACCATATTTACAAGATGGACTATTCCGCCATGCTCCGTGAGCATATCGAGCATGACGCGGCATGTACCATCTCCGTCCAGCAGGTCAGCATGGAGGAGGCAACGCGTCTTGGCATCATGAGCGTGGGCAAGGATGGGTATGTCGCGGAGTTTGAGGAAAAACCCGCACACCCGAAGAGTGACCTTGCCTCCATGGGCATATACATCTTCAATTGGCAGAAACTCCGTGCATATCTCATTGCCGACGAGAATGACCCCAACTCCAGCAAGGACTTCGGCAAGAACATCATTCCCAACATGCTCGCCGCCGGCGAAAAGCTCTGGCCTTACCGCTTTGAGGGCTATTGGCGCGATGTCGGCACGATAACCAGCCTGTGGGATGCCAATATGGACATGCTCTCCACAAACCGCATTAATCTTTATGACCCCGCGTGGCCCATAAGCTCGCGCAGTCCCATTTGCCCGCCGCACCACACCGGCAAAAACGCCGTGATCTGTCACTCGATCGTCACAGAGGGCTGTGAGATTGACGGCAAGGTCGAAAACTCCGTTTTGTCCTCGTCCGTCACGGTCGAGGAGGGTGCAAGCGTACTCTACAGTGTGCTTATGCCCGGTGTCACGGTCGAAAAGGGTGCTGTGGTGGAGTATGCCATCATCGGCGAGAACACCACCATAGGCGCGGGGGCGCATATCGGCGCACAGCCGGATCTCACAGACGGCTGGGGCGTTGCCACGTGCGGACCGAATATACGCATTAAGCCCGGCGCGACAGTGGGTGCAAGTGCAATGATATATACCGGCGAGGAGGTTGAAGCATGAACGGATTTCACGGAATAATCTTTGCGTATTCATCATCTCCCGAGCTTGGTGCGCTTGTGAACGCGCGTACCGCGGCTTCTCTGCCCTTCTGCGGCAGATACAGGCTTATAGATTTTGCCCTCTCGTCGCTTCGCAATGCGGATATTCACGATGTCGGCGTTATCATGCAGCGCGATTATCAGTCTCTTCTGGATCATATCGGCTCCGGTAAGGCGTGGGACATGAGTCGCAAAAGAGGCGGACTGCGTATGTTGCCGCCTTTCGGTCTGCCCGACTATCACCGCGGCAACTACACCGGCACTATCGAGGCCATAAACGCCGTTGCCGCATATATTAAAGATATCAAGCAAAGCCATATAGTGCTTATGCTCGGCAATCTTGCCGCCAATATCGACCTCAACGCCGCGATAAAGAAATATCTCGACTCCGGTGCGGGAATGATGGCCATCTGTGCCGACCATGACCCCGAGGGCATACATCATCGCTATGTCGTCAATGCCGACGGCTTTGTCGAAAATGTGCTGTATGACCGCGAGGGAGCGGGCGAGGGAATACCATCGCTTGAGGGCTTCATCGTCAGAAAGGATACTCTTATCGACCTTATGGACAAGTGCAAGGCGCGTAATCTCTATCGCTTCCATAAGGATGCAGTCGCGCTCTATCTCGAAGAGGGCGGCGTGATGAGTACCTATGTCCACACGGGCTATGCCACGGCTGTGCGTACCGTCGCGGCGTATTATAAATCCAGCATGGATATGCTTGACAAGGCAAACCGCGTTCAGCTTTTCCCGCTTGAACGCCCCGTGCGTACCCGCAATATCGAGGGCGTAAGTACGTATTATGCTGAAGACGCGGTTTCCGAAAACAGCCTTGTCGCAGATAACTGCATCATCGAGGGCAGTATCAAAAACTGCATTGTCTTCTCCGGTGCGCGTATCGCCAAGGGTGCAAAGCTTGAAAACTGCATCATTATGCGCGGCTGTGAAGTGGGCGAGGGTACACAGCTGAAATATGTCATCGCCGACAAACGCTCACACTTTGCGCCCGGTCTCAACCTTGTCGGCAGTGACCGTTTGCCTCTCGTTGTTCCCAAGGGGAGCGCGATATAAGCGGCAGGCGTTTGATTCCTGTCTGCATTATTCTCGATAACAAAGCACCGCCACCGGCGGCTGTGTCCGCCGGTGGTTTTGCTTTTTATGGTCGGAAGAAAATTACATATTCCGATCCGACGGGATAGACCGGCGGTATTCGCCGACACCTTGCCGTCGACCCTAATTAGGAGGTTATATATATGGTAGGAAAAATGATCTCTCGCGACGAAGTTCGCAGTGCGATTGAGGATAAGCTCTGTGCACATTTCGGCGTGACCGGTCGCGACGCAACGGATGAACAGATATTCCAGGCGACGGCTATAGTTATCCGCGAGATAATGAGTCGGCTTTTATCCGCGAAAGACCCCATGCATGCCGAAAAAGAAGTTCATTACATGTCCATGGAGTTTCTCATGGGGCGCAGTCTCATGAAAAACGCTTTCAACCTCGGAATATCCGAGGCTATAGAGGGTGCTTTGTCCGATATGGGGCATAATGCCTCCGATATTTTTGAGGCAGAACCCGACGCGGGTCTCGGCAACGGCGGTCTCGGTCGTCTGGCCGCGTGCTATATGGACAGCAT
>CAZBYU010000172.1:0-3774 GCA_964496235.1 uncultured Oscillospiraceae bacterium
TGCAGGTGGAAAAATTCAACGACATCAAGGTCGGCGACGTTATCGAGTGCTTCGTCATGGAGCAGATAAATCAGTAATCAGAATGAAGCAACGAGGGGTCGCGCCGCGTGAGGCTTTCACGCGGCACAGCCCCTTTTTGTTATGAGGTGAGAATAATGGCATCTAACAAGCTTGCAAGAACTAACGACGATATTCAGTTTGCCCTTTCCAAGCTGTTGCGTGAGGTGAAGGATCCTCGTGTTCAGCAGGGCATGATAAGCGTGACGCGCGTGGAGACCACGGGCGATCTGCGCTACTCCAAGATATGGCTCTCCGTCATGGGCATGCAGGACGAAAAGGAGTTCCGTCGCGGTCTCAAATCCGCCGCGGGCTATCTCCGGCGTGAGCTTGGCAACGCCCTGAAGCTCCGGTATACGCCTGAGCTTGTCTTCGAGATCGACCACAGCATAGAGTACGGCGCACACATAAACGAAGTGATAAGTGCGCTTGAAATCACGAACGACGGCGAGAACGCCGACGAATAAGGGTGATACAATGACTTTCAAAGAATGCGCGGAGCTTTTGAAAAAGCACGATAATTATCTTCTCCTCACGCATAGAAATCCGGACGGTGACACAGTCGGCAGTGCGGGGGCATTATGCTCTGCACTGCGCCGCATAGGCAAAACTGCGTATTTAATGCCGAATTCGGGCATGACGGCGAATCTATCCGGCTACATTTCGGCGTTTCTCGCGCCGGAGGGGTATGACGCGGAGTATGTCATCGCGGTGGATATTGCCGCCGAGGGGCTTTTGACACCGGGCTTTGACGGCGAGGTTCAGCTCTGTATTGACCATCACCCCTCAAACTCCCGCTATGCACGTGAGCTTCTTTTGTGCGATGAGCGTTCCTCCTGTGGCGAGATAGTGCTGGAGGTTATCAAGGCTCTGCGTGGCACGGTCACAAAGGGCGAGGCCACGCTTTTGTACATGGCTCTCTCCACTGATAACGGTTGCTTCAAGTATTCCAATACCAACGCCGCGGCATTCCGCGCGGCGGCGGAGCTTTTGCGTTACGGCGCGAATAACACCGAGATCAACACCCGCTTTTTCCGCAAGGTGTCTCCCGCGAGGCTGAAGCTAGAGGGGCTTATATACAGCTCCCTTGCCTATTATCGCGGCGGGCAGATCGCCGTCGCGGAAATAACGCTCGACATGCTTGCCCAAAGCGGTGCGAGCGAGGAGGATATGGACGATATCGCCTCTCTCGCCGGACGTGCCGAGGGCTGTGAGCTGAGCATAACCATCCGCGAGCAGAAGGACGGCACCTGCCGCCTCTCCCTGCGCTCGAGCGATAAAGTCAACTCCGGCGATATCTGCGCCGTCTTCGGCGGCGGCGGACATGCCCTTGCCGCCGGCTGTACCATATCCGGCACACCCGAGCGTGTATGCAGTATGTTGCTCGACGTTATAGACGAGGTCTGGAAATGAACGGCATTCTCCTGATAGATAAGCCCGAGGATTGGACGAGCAGTGACGTCGTCGTCAAGCTAAAGGGTGTGTTGCATGAGCGGCGCATCGGACACGCCGGGACGCTCGACCCCATGGCAACCGGGCTTTTGACGGTGTTCGTCGGTCGCGCCACACGTGCGGTGCAGTTTGCCGAAGGACACGATAAGCGTTATACGGCGCACCTGCGCCTCGGCGTGGTCACGGATACGCAGGATATAACCGGCACAGTCATAGCCGAGCGTGACGCGTCCGCCGTTACGGAGGAGGCTCTCCGTGCTGTGCTTGCCGGCTTTCTCGGCGAGCAGGAGCAGTTGCCGCCCATGTATTCGGCGATAAAGGTCAAGGGCAAGCGGCTTTATGACATCGCCCGCGCCGGCGGCACGGTCGAGCGAAAGCCGCGGCATATATGCATAAGCGAGCTTTCTCTTGTTGCCCGCGAGGGTGACGACTGGGTGCTTGACGTTTCCTGCTCCAAGGGTACGTATATCCGCGCACTGTGCAACGATATCGGCGAGGCTTTGGGCTGTGGCGGGTGCATGAGTGCGCTCCGCCGCACACGGGCGGGGGAGTATACGGTCGAAAACGCGTATTCTCTCGACGAGGTGATTTCCGTCGCCGCGGACGGCGGCGCGGAAAAGCTTCTCTTGCCTGTGGATTCGCTTTTTTCCGCCTTGCCGGAGTGGCATGCGAATGAGCGTGATGAGCGTCGCATAAAATGCGGAAACGCTGTTAATGCCCCCGACGTACCCGATGGGGAATACAGGGTCTATGCCGCAAGCGGCGAGCTTCTCATGCTCGGTCGTGCCGAGAGCGGCGTAATGAAGACCGTAAAAAGCTTTTTTGAGGTAAAATAACATGCCAGATACAAAAAGAGCCATCGCGCTCGGCTTCTTTGACGGCGTTCACGTCGGACACGGTGAGCTTTTGAAAATGACTCGCCTCCGTGCAGAGGAGACCGGCGCGACTGCGAGTGTGCTGAGCTTTGATGTACACCCGGATACACTGGTTTTCCATAAGGATGTGCCTCTCATCAACAGTGCCATCGCCCGTGAGGAGCTTATCCGTCGTTGCTACGGTATAGATAACGTCGTATTTCTCCATTTCAGTGAGCATATGATGCACATGCCGTGGGAGGCGTTCATCGCCTCGCTTATTGATGAGCTGTCCATTGCGTGGATAGTTGTCGGGCATGACTTCTGCTTCGGCTATAGGGGCGAGGGAACGGCGGCACGCTTGAAGGCGTATTGCGAGGCGCACGATATCGGCTGTGACATTATCCCCGCCAAGACCATCGACGGACGTATAGTAAGCTCAACTTATATCCGCGAGCTTATCTCCGACGGCGATATGGAGAATGCAAACCGCTTCCTCGGTCACCCCCATACGCTCTCGGACACAGTTCACTCCGGCTATCATCTCGGCACGAATCTAGGCGCACCGACGATAAATATGTATTTTCCCGACGGTGTGCTTGTCCCCAAACACGGTGTGTATGCCGCGAAGGTCTTCCTAGAGGACGGCGGCAGTCATATCGCCGTCACGAATGTCGGCGTTCGCCCCACCGTGACGGATTCCGACCGTGTCAGCGTCGAGAGCCATCTTCTCGACTATTCCGGCAATCTCTACGGTCGACAGGCGCGTGTGGAGTTCTATTCTTTTTTGCGCGGCGAGAAAAAGTTCGCCTCGTATGAGGAGCTTTCCAACCAAATCCGTTTAGACGCGGACGCGGCGCGTGAGTATTTCGCCCGGCGTGACGCGTGATTGAGCGGGGGAATACATCCCCGTTCACAAATTGTGCTTTTATTTTCCTCGGTGCTGTGATAAAATGAACGCGTAAAGAAAGGGAGTGAGTCGACCGTGCCGAAGCAGCAGGGCATAAAGCAAATTACCGCAAACCGCAAGGCTTTTCATGAATACTCTGTGCTTGAACGCTTCGAGGCGGGCATCGAGCTTGCCGGGACGGAGGTCAAATCTATCCGCGCCGGTAACGTCAACCTCAAAGACTCGTTCTGCACTGTCAAAAACGGTGAGCTTTTCGTCCGCGGAATGCATGTTTCGCCCTATGAGCAGGGGAATATATTCAACCGTGATCCCATGCGCCCTCGTCGGCTTCTCATGCACAAGCGTGAAATATTGAAGCTCAATGCCCGCATCATGCAGGACGGTGTCGCGCTCGTTCCCCTCTCGCTGTATTTTAAGGACAGCCGCGTTAAGCTTGAACTGGGACTCTGTAAGGGCAAGAAGCTGCACGACAAGCGCGACAGCGAGGCAGACCGCCAGTCG
>CAZBYU010000173.1:0-3767 GCA_964496235.1 uncultured Oscillospiraceae bacterium
AGACGACTATCATTTCCTGCTTTTCAAACTGATGTATGCGGTATACGCCGCGCTCCTCTATGCCGTGTGCGCCCTTTTCCTTGCGGAAGCAGGGAGAATAGCTGGTGAGCGTCTGAGGCAGAGCCGCCTCGGGGATTATCTGGTCAATAAACTTGCCTATCATGGAATGCTCGCTCGTGCCGATGAGGTAGAGATCCTCTCCCTCTATCTTGTACATCATGGCGTCCATGTCCGTCTGGCTCATAACGCCCTCGACAACGTTGCCGTGAATCATGAAAGGCGGAATGCAATAGATAAAGCCCTTGTTTATCATAAAGTCACGCGCGTATGCAAGCACCGCGGAGTGAAGCCGCGCCACATCGCCCATGAGATAGTAAAAGCCGTTGCCTGCGACACGTCCGGCAGAATCCATGTCCACGCCGTTGAGACTCTCCATGATCTCCGTGTGATAGGGAATATCAAATTCCGGCACGGTCGGCTCTCCGAAACGCTCAACCTCGACATTGTGGCTGTCGTCCGGTCCTATGGGAACGGAGGGGTCTATGATGTTCGGAATGTTCAGCATTATCTCGTGAATGCGCTTTGCGTACTCCTCCTCCAAGCTCTCCAGCTCGGCAAGACGCTCTGCATTCTTTTTCACCTGTTCCTTTATTGCCTCTGCCTCCTGTGCCTTGGACGGGTCCTTCTTTGCCTGACCCATGAGCATACCGATCTGCTTGGAGAGAGTGTTGCGGCTTGCGCGAAGCTCACTTGCCTCGGTTATTGCGGCTCTGTTCTTCTCGTCAAGCTCCAAAACCTCGTCCACCAGAGGAAGCTTTGAATCCTGAAATTTTTTCTTTATGTTTTCCTTTACTGCCTCGGGGTTTTCTCTTACGAATCTGATATCAAGCATTTTTCGTTTTCTCCTGCCTCTTATTTATAATCTCTTTTGTTTATTTCAGCCGTCTCAGTAACTCTATCAGCACTTCCCTGTCATCACTGCCGTAGTATTCAAGCTCTATTTTACCGGTCTTCTTTCCGTCCGTCAGCACCACTCTCCGACCGAGCTTCGCCGTAAGCTCCGTGGACACCTCGCGGGCATAGTCCACGGTGATGCCTTTGGTTGCCGGCTTTTCCTCTGTCGGCTTCTCGGGCTTTTGCGCCTTTGCGGCAAGCTCCTCCGTTTTTCTCACGGAGAGCTGTTTTTCTATCACTTCGTTTGCCGCGGCAAGTTGCTTTTTTCCGTCCGTTATTGGCACGAGGGCGCGTGCATGCCCCGCCGAGAGCTTGCCCTTTTCCACAAGCTCCATCACCTCGCCGGACAGGGACAGCAGACGCATGGAGTTTGTTATCGCCGGGCGTGACCGCCCCACGCTCTTTGCCGCCTGCTCCTGTGTCATGCCGTACACGTCGATAAGCGTTTTATAGCCCTTTGCCTCTTCTATCGGGTTCAAGTCCTCGCGTTGCAGATTCTCCACCAGTGCAAGCTCTGCCGTGCGTCTGTCGTCCGCCTCTATTATTCTCACAGGAACTTCGTTAAGCCCCGCCATGCGGCTTGCCCGCCAGCGACGCTCACCCGCGATTATCTGATAATACCCTGTGTCGAGCTTTCTTACGACTATGGGCTGAATCAAGCCGAATTGTTCTATTGAATCGGCAAGCTCGGCAAGTGCCTCCTCGTCGAAATACTCACGCGGCTGTTCCTTGCGCGGTTCGACCTTTGCTATAGGCAGAGTGGTAAGCTCACTCTGCTCCTCGGAGAAAACGTCATCTCCGAATAATGCGCCTAGCCCCGTGCCAAGCCCCTTTTTATCCTTTGCCGCCATTCTCTCCTCCTTATTTTGTCCTTGCGGCGAACTCCTCCGCCAGCTCCATATATGCGCGTGAACCCTTGTTGAACTTGTCATACGCTATGCCCGGCATGCCGTGGCTGGGTGCTTCGGAAAGACGCACGGAGCGCGGTATCACAGTGTCATATACCTTGCCTTCGAGATATTTTCTCAGCTCTGCCGCGACCTGCGTGGTGAGATTCGCCCTCGCGTCGTACATTGTCAGCACGATGCCTTCAATCTCGAGATTTTTGTTCAGTCTCTTCTTCGTCAGCTTTATGCTTGTCACCAGATCCGCTATACCCTCCAGCGCGTAGTATTCACACTGCATGGGAATAAGCACACTGTCTGCCGCGACGAGCGCGTTCACCGTCAACAGCTCCAACGACGGCGGGCAATCTATAAATATGTAGTCATAGTCGCTGTATAGGCTCATCAGTGCCGAACGCATGACGTATTCGCGCTTTTCCGCGCCGATAAGCTCCACCGATGACGCGGCAAGCTCCTTGCTCGACGGTATCACATCGCCGTACTTTGTCTGTACCACGCAGTCTGCCGCGCTTGTGCCATTGATAAGCATGTCATAGCAGTTCGGGCGGGTTGCTTTGGACACGCCCATGCCTGTGCTGGCGTTGCCCTGGGGGTCACCGTCGACGAGAAGAACGCGCTTGCCGATATTGTTCAGTGCCGCCGCGAGGTTGACGCAGGTCGTTGTTTTGCCCACGCCGCCTTTCTGATTCGCAACTGCGATTATCTTTGCCATTCTATTTCTCCAGTCATTTTTCTCTTTTCCTGAAATCACTTTGCTTATTATATCAGCGAGTTGTTCATATTTCAATGCCCACGTCCGATTTTATTAAAAATGTTTCACGTGAAACATTACAGGCACATAGTCGCATGTAACAGTGCAATGTTTCACGTGAAACATTCTGCTCACCCGACCAGCATGTCGATGTCCTCCACGGAAAGCCCGGGGTGAAGTGCCATGTTGATGCCATAGGCTATCACCCGCGCCGCGGAACGGACAAGAGAATCTATCTCGCGCGGGGTGACAAACATGGAGGCAAGAGCCGCGTCACCGCCGAGGGCGGACGCGTCTATGACAGTCGGCGTGCCGACGGCGACAACAGGCACACCCAGAGTGTTGCGCGTGAGCGGTGTGCGGTCATTCTTCACACCCGAGCCGGGCGCAATGCCGCTGGAGGAGACCTGAACGCAACGCCCGAGTGAATCTGCCTCACTCCCGGCGAGGGCGTCAATGGCAATGACGAGATCCGGGTGAATCTGATGTATAAGCGCGGTGAGCTGAGCCGCGCTTTCAACTCCGGTTGTGCCGAGAACACCGGTGCGGCAGAGCGCGACATTGCCGAGGGCTTCAAAGCCTGGCTCGTCGGCAAGCTTGAAATGCCGTGTGACGAGGATATGCGACGCGGCGAGCGAGCCGAGAGCGTCCGGGGTGATATCCGGGTTTCCGAGCGCGGCAACGAGGCAGGAGCCAAAGCCGTTCGGCGCACAGCGGAGTATAAGCTCATGTACAGCCAAGGCGGCGGAGGGAAAGTCCGCCGAGCCGCGTTCAAAACGGGGTGGAAGAGTGAGTGTGAAGTATTTGCCGCGCGGCTTGCCGACGGCGCGTTCACCGCAGTCGCTTGTGATCTCGACGGAGACGAGCTTGAGACCGTGGAGAGCTTCACTGTGGGCGAGGACACCGTAGTTTTCGCCGACGGCGGGGTCTAACAGGGCGTGTGACTCACTTGCAAGGTCAGTGCGGGAATTATAGAGCATGGGAAAAACCTCGGATTATTATATGGTGTAGAAGTAATGATATTATGCCCTATATCTTGTGGAAACTTGCGCGTAAATCGTGGTTTGGACACAAGGCGAAAAAAGAGAAAAAATATTTCGGATTTTTTTAAAAAAGCCCTTGATTTTCAATATAATATTTGCTATAATCTCTAAACG
>CAZBYU010000174.1:0-3762 GCA_964496235.1 uncultured Oscillospiraceae bacterium
CCTTAAAGTATATGAAGGTCAAAACGCGCGGCAATTCAAGCCCGCAAGGAAAGCCGAGGGTGTATTTTACTTGTCATCCTAAGGACCTTCGTTATTTTGATGAAATTTGCGAGAGTATTTTCAAAACGCAGGACTGTGCGATCTATTATACGGAGGATATGACCGAGCCGTTGCCGGAGTTATATCGTGATACCGACCTTGGACGCATGAACCTGTTTGTAATGCCGATCACGTTTCGACTTCTGACCGAGCCGAACCGTGCGATGGATAGTGACTATGCATTTGCGGACGAGCATCATATCCCCGTGCTTCCGCTGATGATGGAACGTGAGATCGATGAGTTCTATAAAAAACGGTTTGGCGAGAGACAGTATCTTTCTCCTTATAGTCACGATATGACCGAGATAAGTTATGACGAAAAATTAAAAAAACATCTTTCCGCAGTGCTTTTTGATGATGAGACCGCTGAGCGCGTTCGCAAGGCGTTCGATGCCTATATATTTCTCAGTTATCGAAAGAAAGATCGACATCATGCAAACGAGCTGATGAGATTGATACACAAAAATCCGATGTATCGTGATGTGGCGATCTGGTACGATGAGTTTTTGACTCCGGGCGAGAATTTTAACAAAAACATTCGAACAGCACTGAATAAGAGTGACCTTTTTGCGCTTCTTGTTACGCCGAATCTTGTAAATGAGCAAAATTACGTACAAGCGACTGAATATCCAGCGGCGAGAAATTCCGGTAAGAATATCCTTCCGGCAGAAATGGTCAAGACCGACCGCGTTGAACTGGAGGCACAATACGAAGACATTCCAACATGCGTTGACGCTCACTCCGAGTCCGAACTGGATGCGGGGATACTTGCTGCGCTGAAAGAACTGGCATTGAAGCCGAATGAGGATGATCCCGAGCACAATTTTCTGATCGGTCTTGCATACCTTGAGGGTATTGATGTTGAGGTGAATAAGGAATATGCTGTCAAGCTCATCACCACGGCGGCAGAAAAAGAATTGCCGGAAGCGATGCAGAAACTGTTCTTTATGTATTTTTATGGTGTGGAGGTGCAGCTGAATTACAGTGAAGCGCTCAAGTGGGCGAAGCGAGTGGTTGATCGCCTAAATTATATTTGCGGTAAACATTATCCTTCCCAGAGATTGACGGCATTAAGTAATTTGGCGGCCACATATAGTGAGCTCGGCAATCACAAAAAAGCTTTGGAATTGCATGAAAAAATATGGTCATTAAGGCGCGAGATGCTGGGAGAACGGCATCCGGATACATTGCTGTCTCTAAGTTATATTGCATGGGCATATGGGGAACTTGGCAATCATCGAAAGGAACTTGAACTAAAAGAAAAAGTATATGCATTGCGCTGTGAGGTTCTAGGTGAACAACACATTGAAACACTAAAATCGCTGAATAATTTGGCAGTTGCGCACAGTAACTGCAGCAACTATCAAAAGGCGTTGGAATTGCACAAAAAAGAGTTATTGTTGACTCGCGAGACGTTAGGCGAGAAGAACACAGGGGTCTTAATATCGCTAAATAATATAGCATTTACACATGGCAAACTCGGAGACTATCAAACGGCGGTTGAATTGTTAGAAAAGGTATGCGAACAACTGTGTGAATTGGATGGTGAAAAAAGCCCAAGAACATTGACATCCTTCAGCAATTTGGCATATGTATACGGAAAAATTGGAAATCATCAAAAAGAACTGGAGCTTGCCCAAAAGGTGTATGTGTTGAGGTGTCAGGTGCTTGGAGAAAAACACCCGGATACATTGGCGGAATTAAGCGGCTTGGCAGATATTTATAGTAATGTTGGCAATTATCAAAAGGCATTAGAACTACATAATCGTGCGTACGCATTCAGATGTGAGGTTTTAGGCGAAAATCATCCACGGACTTTGGCATCGCTAAATAGTTTGGCGTGTACATGTTTTTGCCTTGCAGATAATAAAAAGTCTTGTGAGTTATTTGAAAGATTATATGCATTAACATGCCAAGTATTTGGTGAAAGGCATCCAAATACAATAGCATCTCTAAATAATTTGATTTGCGTATATGCTCAAATTGGCGATCATCAAAAAGAAAGAGAACTTACTGAAAAGATGCATACGCTACAATCAGAGGCACTGACCAAGAACTGCTCGCAAAAAACGAACTCGTATGGTGCTGATCTTGCGGCTTTATTAGATGAACTTATAAATAACTTTGATGATGAGGATGAAGAATAGTTTGACAGAATACAGTATAGCGTTACGGAAATGAAAGACCATATTTATGAAATATTAAATTGGTGATTGGTTATTGTGATGGAAAAGACGATGTAAAAAAGACGAAAGTTTATTTGCTACACAGATCACATTTCTATTTATACGGCACTGTTTTCTGGCTCTTTATCTGTAGAGCGAATTTCTGGACGAGAAAATGTTCGAGATTTCATGCGGAGGATGATATGGACTTCATCTTAAAAATAAAAAAGTATTGCAGTAGTATTCATAATTGCTTTGTGCGTGTTTTGTACTGGCTGCAAAAGCGGCACAAATTCAAAAAGCAAATCTGATTGCACTCCCGAAGCGGCATCGGTTGAAAATCAAATGAGGGGACCGGAAAAGTAAAATACATATACCAGACCCAATATGTTGATCTTGCATTTGTATCCGACGAAGAAAAAAACGAGTGGAAAAGTGCGTTGGTGTCGTTGCTGAACAACGAAAAGATGCCCGTGTGCGAAAAAGGTGAGGGATCTGAGGAATATTCGTATCTTTATACAGACCGACCTTGCATTGAAAAGGGATATCAACTCGCATTATTCGATATTAATATAGATGGAACTCCTGAATTATTGGTAAATGCGGGCGGCGGTTCGGCGGGAAATGCGTTTTTTTATGTGTACGATCTTATGAGCGGAGAAGAGATCGGAACGCTGAATGGTGGTTACGATAATTCATGGTGTATCTATTCTAATCGCTCCACGGGGCAGCTGAAATCTATAGTTCAATTTGAGTGGCGCAGTGGATGGGAGGGCAAGATCCGCTTGGTTAATAAAGCGACGATCACCAATACAATGGTGGGAAGCAGTAATTATTTATACGAGGAAAACCTGTTGTGCGCTTATTACGAGATTGATGCGGCTTCAGCGGAACTGACAGAAGAGGATGAGAAAATGGAGCCTGCGATCCAGAGCGCTTGGGAAGAAATAACCTCGGGCGCACGTTTTTGGGTAAACGAGAATCGTGCAACGATCGAAGCATATTTTAAGGCACAGGACCGTTTTACAGAAAACTATATTCGCATAGTAGAGACCGGTATGCAATTGGTCGATTGGGACGATGTTGTTAACGGTGATGAGGACATAGCGACACAAATTGAAAAAATGGCAGATGCATTGCTGTCATCCAGTCAAAAATATGTGAAGCCTCTGAGTTGAGCGAGAGAAGTTAAGAAAAAGCATAGGACGCTATTGATTCAGATTGGTATGGTGCGGTCAGATAAGAATACATAATGGAGAGAGATCAAGCGATATGGCAGATCGATGCAGTTTTTTTTTCTGTTCTCGGCGACTCGGTGAGCACACTGTTTGGCTACAGTCAGCCGGCGGGAGCGGTTTTTTACAACGCATATAGAAGATACGAGACCGGTGTCTATGATCTGTCCGACACATGGTGGGGACAGGTGATAGAGGCACTTGGCGGGCAGCTCCTTATTAATGATTCCTTTTCCGGCAGCATGGTTTGCTCACTTTCGCAC
>CAZBYU010000175.1:0-3738 GCA_964496235.1 uncultured Oscillospiraceae bacterium
GGGGCAACAAGTCCCGTCACTATAAGATGGCAAACCAGCAGCTCATGAAGTCCGGTCGTTATGCTTACGTCGGTCGCAAGCAGAAGAAGAGAGACTTCCGTCAGCTCTGGATCACTCGTATCTCCGCAGGCTGCAAGATGAACGGCATGAACTACTCCACCTTCATGCACGGTCTCAAGCTCGCCGGTATCGACATGAACCGCAAGATGCTCTCCGAGACTGCGATCCACGATCCCGCCGCTTTCACCGCACTCTGCGATATGGCCAAGGCCGCACTCAACAAGTAATATACTGTTGCATATAAAAACCGTACCGCGTTCGCGGTACGGTTTTTGAAAAACTCGCGGCTTTTCGAGCGAGTGAAAAGTTGAAAGGAGATGCAGTTATGGAAGATACAGCCCTTGTTTTTTACCCCGAACACCCATCCGCCGTCAAAACTCATATAATTGAAACCACTCCGATGCACGCACTGCAACAGGAGAAACCTTTTGCCGTGAAGGCGTTATACGAAGAATTCCAGGCAAATGCGGACAGCTTCTTGGATAAATACGTGGATAAACGCTTTGAAGTCATGGGAATTGCGAAGAAAATCGGTCCCGATGTACACAATAAGCCGTCCATAGAGCTTTCCGATTGTGTTGACGGACAAACCTATGCCTTGACTATATTCCCCACATCTGAGCATTACGACAAGGTTAATATAGGAGACACGGTGACTGTTCGCGCCAATTATTTGGTAATGAGCAATCTGTTCGGAACGGTGATGAAATACAGCGAATTGATTTGTGTGGAGAAGTGAACAAATCACGCGTCACCCTGTCAGAGTTCGGTAGTTTTTCATAATGGTATATAACAAGAACCGTACCGCGTTCGCGGTACGGTTCTTGCTCCCATATATACTGCCGTGGGCAAATAGGGGCGTCAGCCCTTATAGCCTATCTCGTCGGCGAGCTTTTTCTCTATGAACACAGTGGCGTTGCGGTGGAGCTTCATAAACGTCGCGGGGCATTTGGTGGTTATCTTGTCGTCCATCAGTAATGCGCGTGCCGCGTCCTGCTTGTCGCCGGAGATTATCAGGAGAAGGCTCTTTGCACGCATGATGTTGCCCATACCCATGGTGACGGCGTAGCGCGGCACATCATCACGTGTTGCGAAGAAGCGGGCGTTTGCGTCGATGGTACTCTCGTCGAGAACTTCCTTGTGTGCGCCGTCATAAAGCACATCGCCCGGCTCGTTGAAGCCGAGATGACCGTCCGGACCCACGCCGAGAACCTGCAAATCGACATCGCTTTCTGCAAGCACGGCATTGAATTCTGCAATGTTTGCCTCGACATCGCCGGTGCCTTTGGCAACATAGGTGTTTGCCTTGTCGATGTTGACGTGGTCAAAGAGGTTGGTGTTCATGAAATAGCGATAGCTCTGATCGTGTGTCGGCTCTAAGCCCACATACTCGTCGAGGTTTACGCTCCTAACGCGGGAAAAATCCAGACCTTCCTCGTGACAACGGCGGGAAAGCTCCTTGTACATACCGACGGGGCTTGACCCTGTGGCGAGACCGAGAGTGCAGTCCGGCTTCTCGCGCATGAGCTTTTCAATCATATCGGCTGCCAGTGTACAGCTTTTTTCATAGCTTTCGGAAACGATAACTTTCATTCTTATCTCCAATCTGCCGCCAAAAGTCGACGGCGGTCACGCATGCCGACTTGTGTCGGCCGTTGCTGCTTACCCGAGAATTATACCCGCAGTACGTCCCTGCGTCAAGAAAAACATGCATGCTTCAAGCACCGCGTCTTTGCTTCGCGACTAAAAAGGGGTTTACATATTCCCGCCGATGTGGTACATTCAACAGCGGACTCAAGGGAACATTTTGCCCCACTCCACGTCATATACATGACAGCTCTTATGCCCCTTAGAAAGGAATTGAACGATATGAAGAAAAGAATAATTTCGCTTATATTGGCTTTTTTACTGCTTGCCTCCGTCGGCGTGACGGCTAGCGCGGAAAACATACAAAGCCGCGCCGTCATCGGCGAGGATCTTACCCCCGAGCAGGTTACACAGGTGTACCAGGCGTTCGGCGTTCAGCAGGGAAGTGTTATTCAGCTGAACGTCACCAACACGGAGGAACGAGCTTATCTGGAGGGTTATGTCGATTCCTCCATTATCGGTACACGCTCAATCTCCTGCGTTTATGTTGAGCTTCTTTCAGCCGGCTCGGGCATGAGCGTGACAACGAGCAATATTACATGGTGTACGGCGGAAATGTACATCTCCGCACTTGCCACCGCCGGTATTACCGATGCGCGTATCATCGTTGCCGCACCGTTTGAAGTCAGCGGCACCGCGGCACTTGCCGGCATATACAAGGCGTATGAGGACATGACCGGGCAAAAGCTCGACAGTCTTGCCAAGCTTGTCAGTACCCAGGAGCTTACCATCACCGGCGAGCTTGCACAGGAGATAGGCAGTATGGACTCCACTTCCATTGTCTCCGAGCTGAAGCTTATGCTCGACGAGACGAAGAATATGACCGACGCGCAGATCCGTGACCAGATAGTGCAGATCGCCGCACAGTATAATGTCACGCTCACCGATACCCAGATCAACCAGCTCATAACACTTTGCCGTTCGCTCGAGGGACTGGACGCGGATTCGCTTAAATCCCGAGTCGAGGAGGTGCAAACTACACTCAACAAGGTCTCCACCGCAAAAACTCAGGTCATCGGGTTCGTCACAAGTGTGAAAAAGGTAGTCACCTCCGTCGCCAGCTTTTTTGAAAAAATCAAAGACATCGTAGGGCTATAATGAGGGCGATAGCTGAATAATCGGTTTATTAAGACTCACTGAGGGGTTGTATTCTCCCTCTGTGAGTCTTTACGTTCTTCATTGCGTCCAACTCTGCCTGTACCTCGGTGAGCTTTTCCGCGTCTGCCTTGTATGTGTCGCGCTGTTCCTTTAGAGCTTCAACAGTTTCTGCATGCATTTCTATCACGCTGTCTATTTGCTCGTCGGTAAGCCCCATTGCTTTAAGGCTTTTTCTCGTAAGTGCCATGTTCTATTCTCCTCTTTTCATTGCCTTGGCGCATTTTTTCGCGCAAAGAGTTTTTTACATTTCTGATTCTACACACTTTTTTTACCTCCGTGCCACTAGGTAGTGGCAAAGGATAAAAAATCAGCCCGCAACTTACGTTGTGAGCTGAATTCTTAATTCGAGCTTAGTATTTCTTTCACTAATTGTTTATAATCGTCAAGGTATTCCTCGATCGTCTTTTTGATAAAGCGGCGCGGCTTCTGTGGCACACCTATTCGAGCTTCGCCCGTCAATGGGTCGCGGTATACCCACCGTTCTTTAGGTGTCCCCCCGCCGACGGCATACTTGCCTGTACCCTCATGCACGTATGCCGCGTACTCGCTATTAGTCCCGACGTATACGGCTTTTTCGCCCTCGACAACTTGGTGTGCGATACTGTTCCGCAGTCTGCCGGTGTCAACGATGTCCGTCCCGGTCTCAGACCACACCTCATTCATTGCCAGCTTGATATCACCCTCGGCTTGTATGCCGATGAGTTCAAGGGCTTGCAGTATTTTTTCTTGCGAGGCGTTTTTCACGAGGTCGCTGTTGTCGACGAGAGTGTATTCCCAACCTATTGCCATTCAGTCACCTACCCCTATGCTTTTAATCATCTTGTGGGTAATTATCATAGTTCCATTCGCAATGAAAGCAGCGTTGCCGTTGTT
>CAZBYU010000176.1:0-3693 GCA_964496235.1 uncultured Oscillospiraceae bacterium
CGAGCGAATGAAATCCGACGGAATAGACTATAATCATATTGTCTTTCCCCGCTATTGGGAGCCAAGCTGCGCCCTCATCAATCTCTATCTGCAAGGGAAATTCGGCTCGAATCCGAACGATGTAAATGCCTACACCGCCTCCACCTTTTACGCGGTTGACCGCTTTGCCTCCTACCGTGACGATTGGGGCGAAAAATATGAAAACGGTGCGCTTATCATATCCGACAGATATACAAGCTCCAATGCCGTCCATCAAGGCTCCAAGCTCCCCGAAAGCGAGCTTCCCGCATTTTTTACGTGGCTTGCCGATTTGGAGTATGACAAGATGGAGCTTCCCAAGCCCGATTTGGTCATCTATCTCGATGTCGATATAGAGACCTCTCTTGCCCGCATGAAGCGTCGCCGCGACGCGACCGACACCAAGGCGGATATCCATGAGCGCAATGTCGACTATCTTGTCCGTTGTCTCCGCACGGCGGACATTGCCGCAGATTACTTCGGCTGGACTCGCATTAAGCAGAAAATCGGTGACGTTGAGCGTAGCATGGAGGATATAAACGACGAAATCTATGCCGCCGTCCGCACTGTTCTGGATAAATAAAAAGGGCTTCCGAAGAAGCCCCGATACTCAGCAACAGCCGCAACCGTTGTTGTTGTCGCAACCACAGCCACAGCCGTTGCTGTTGCCACAGCCGCAACCGCCGTTATTGCCATTGCAGCAAAACAGAATGATTATCAGAATGATGATCCAGATACAACCGTTATTGTTCCAACCGCACATTGTTTTGACCCTTTCTCCGCGCTGAGGAGTATTCCGTTCCCGTCCGCCCGGCGCGGCGGCGGACAAAGCATTATGTCTTCGTGGCTCTGAGCTTTTCTTGCTCGTGCCATATTATGCACTTCGCCCCGGCGGTGACACTCCGCATATCGCGCTGTGGTTTCCGCCGAAGCGTCCGATGAAGCAGACTCGGCACACCACTGCTTGCTTGTGCCGCTCTGCCTTGGAGGTTACAAATGTCCGATAATAATGAGAAAATGAATAAGGAGCTTGACAGACGCACCGAGCGCGATGATCGCACCGCGTCGCCCTCTGCCGAGGGCGAACGCCGTCCACGCCGCAGTGCGTCAAGCCCAATGAAAGCAGTCGACAAGCTCTTGACCAATGATGCCGCCGCAAAACGTGCCAACATCAACGAAAAAGACCTTACCGAGCGCGACTATCGCCCCGTTCGCCAAAGCCGTGAATACCGCTCCGGCTGTCTGGGCGGGCTGATGTACTTTGTGTTTGTCGTCTGCGTGAGTGTGGTTTTGGCATGCCTTGCGTGGATGGCGGCGAGTGATGCGCTTGCACTTAATAAAGACACGTTTACCGCCGTCGTCTCCTTGCCCATGGATATATTCGACTCGGAAACCGTCGACACCTTTGACGAATCCGGCAATAAGACCGGCACAAAGCGCGTGACCAGCGCGGATATCGACTATGTCGCGGAAGAGCTTAAAGCCGCCGGGCTTATCGAGTATAAGTGGCTCTTTGAGTTTTTCTGCAAGATATCCAATGCCGACACCAAGCTTGACCCCGGCGAATATGAGCTTAGCTCGTCCTTTGACTATCGCGCACTTATCAAAAACATGCAGGTCGGCTCCGGCGCGACTGTTACCATCAGCGTCACCATTCCCGAGGGCTTTTCCATGCACCAGATCTTCAAACGCCTCGAGGAGAACAAGGTCTGCTCGTATGAAGACCTCATGGAGGCCGCGGCAAATTACAGCTATAACTATGAATTTCTCACCGGCATTCCCGAGGGTGACGCGACACGTCTCGAAGGCTTCCTTTTCCCCGATACCTATGAGTTTTACGTCGGTATGCAAGCGTCCAGTGCCATAAACAAGCTCTTAGAGAACTTCCACTATAAGATGAGTGATGAGCTTCTGGCGCAGATGAGCGCGATGGGGCTTGATATACGCACCGTGGTCAATATGGCGTCGCTCATAGAGCGCGAGGCGGCAAACGACAATGAACGCCCCCTTATCGCCTCTGTCATATATAACCGACTAGCCGTCGGCATGCCGCTCGGTATAGATGCGTCTATCCTTTATCTCTATCCCGACCATGACGGCGCACCCACCGGCGAAATGCTCGCCGAGGACACACCATATAACACCAGGCTTTATAACGGCTTGCCGTCCACGCCCATTGCAAACCCCGGTCTTGCGTCGATTCAGGCGGTTCTCGCCCCGGAGAGTACAAGCTATTATTATTACGCGCTCGACACTGCCACCGGACAGCACCGTTTCTTCACAAACTCCGGTGAATTTGATGCCTTTGTCGCAACTCAGAACTATGAATAAGAATTTAGAGCTTCTTTCCCCCGCAGGGGATATGGAACGGCTCATGATGTGCCTTAATTACGGGGCTGATGCCGTTTATTTGTCAGGACACCAGTTCGGTATGCGTGCCGCCTCCGCAAGCTTTTCCGATGAAGACATCGTCCGCGCTGTTGAGGCGGCGCACGAGAGGGGAGTGCGTGTGTATGTCACGTGCAACACCATTCCCCGCGAAGCGGAGCTTGACGCACTCAAACGCTATCTTCCGTTTTTGCAGGATGCCGGGGTTGACGCGCTTATAATCGCGGATCTCGGAGTGCTGGAGCTTGCAAAAAGATATGCACCGAACGTGAAAAAGCACGTCAGCACGCAGCTGGGTGTCCTCAACAGTGCCACCGCAAACGCGCTTCATGCCCTCGGCGCGGACACTGTTGTACTTGCGCGGGAGACTCCGCTTGAAGACATTAGAAGGCTTCGCGCTAATATACCCGATGACCTGAAAATAGAGGCATTTGTCCACGGCGCGATGTGTGTGTCCTTCTCCGGGCGTTGCCTTTTGTCAAACTACCTCACAGGGCGCGATGCCAATCGCGGTCAATGTGCGCAGCCCTGCCGCTGGAAATACCACCTTGTCGAAGAAAAACGACCGGGCGAGTATTTCGAGATAACGGAGGACGACGGTACATATATCTTAAACTCCCGCGATATGTGCATGATCGAGCATTTGCCGGAGCTTATAGATGCCGGTGTCACCAGCTTCAAGATCGAAGGGCGCATGAAATCCTCATACTATGCCGCGGTTATCACCAATGCCTACCGCCACGCGCTTGATGCCGCAATACAGGGCAGACCGCCCGACAGACTCTGGGTCGATGAGACTGATATGGTCAGCCACCGTCCGTACACCACGGGCTTCTACTTCGGTGAGCCGGGTCAGCATTATGCAGAGGCAAGCTATGTCACCTCGGCAGATGTTGCCGCAGTGGTCGAACGCTGTGATGAGTGCGGCAACGCGGTGCTTACCCAGCGCAACAAGTTTGCCCTCGGTGATGAGTTGGAGCTTCTAACCCCCGGCGGCGCACCGCTGAGCTTTACGGTTACCGCGCTTAAAAACGCCGATGGCGAGGATATTGCCGACACGCGCCACGCCGCAATGCGCTTTCATATGCGCCTGCCCGCCTACGCCCCGACTTATTCCATACTGAGGAAAAGGAGATAAGTTTGAAAATGAATTGCCTAAGATGCGACACAGTCATGCAAGACCTCGGTCAACAGGAGTTTCAACTCGGCAGTCACAGCTTATTCTTCGGTGATTTGGGCAATATTCTTGCCGGGTTGTTCGTCGCTCAGCTTTATATATGCCCAAAG
>CAZBYU010000177.1:0-3690 GCA_964496235.1 uncultured Oscillospiraceae bacterium
GTCCTGATGCACACCGATATCCACGAACACGCCGAAGTCTATCACGTTTCTCACTGTGCCCATCAGCTCCATTCCGGGCTTCAGGTCTTTTATCTCCAGAACGTCCTTGCGTAACAGCACCGGGGGTAGCTCGTCGCGCGGGTCACGACCTGGCTTCATAAGCTCGGAGACGATGTCGTTAAGCGTCGGCTCGCCCACGGCACACTCCTCGGCGATTTTCGCCGCACCCACGGACTTGACGCGCATGGGAAGCTCCTCGAGGTTGCCCGTGGCGACGGCATCTAGCGTGTAGCCGCACATTTCAAGAAGCTTTTTTGCCGCGGCATAGCTTTCGGGGTGAACTGCGGTGTTGTCGAGTACCTGACTGCTCTCCGGCACACGCAGAAAGCCCGCACACTGCTCAAACGCCTTTGGACCGAGCTTCGGCACCTTGGATATCTCTTTCCTGTCTGTGAACGCGCCGTTTTTCTCGCGGTAGGTGACGATGTTTTTCGCCGTGGTCTTCGTCAAGCCGGAAACACGCTGTAAAAGAGAGGGCGATGCGGTGTTTATGTCCACACCCACGGCGTTGACGCAGTCCTCCACCACACCGTCAAGTGTTTCGGCAAGCTTGCTTTGAGGCATGTCGTGCTGATACTGCCCCACGCCGATTGCCATTGGGTCGATCTTCACAAGCTCCGCGAGTGGGTCTTGCAGTCGACGCGCTATTGACACGGCGGAGCGCAGGTTGACATCGAACTCCGGGAACTCCTCCGCCGCAAGGGGCGAGGCGGAGTAAACCGAAGCCCCCGCTTCGTTCACAATGGCGTAGGATTGACCCGTGCCAAGCTCGTGTAGCATTTCCACGGTCATTTGCTCGGTCTCGCGTGAGGCTGTGCCATTGCCGATTGCGATATGCTCCACACTATGCTTCTTTATTAGTGCGGACAGCTTTGCAATTGCTTCGCGCTTTTTGTTCTCGCCGAACGTGGGGTAGACCACTGCCGTGTCCAGCACCTTGCCCGTTCCGTCTATGACCGCCACCTTGCACCCGTTGCGGTATCCGGGGTCAAGCCCCATGGTCACTCTGCCCTTGACCGGCGGTTGCATGAGCAGTGGCTTGAGATTGAGCGCGAACATTTTTATCGCGCCCTCGCATGCCATATCCGTCAGTGTGTTTCGCGCCTCGCGTTCCATCGATGGCCAGATGAGTCGGTCGTATGCGTCCTCCGCCGCAGAGCGCACAAACGCCATTGCCGCGCTCCCGGGGATTATGACCGCGCGGCGGACGCGCTGTAAGGCAAGCTCGCGGTCAAGATCCAGAGAGACCTTCAGCATGCCCTCCTTCTCGCCGCGGTTTACGGCGAGTATCTGATGCCCCTGCAAACGGTTGATGCGTTGCTTGAAGTCATAATAAAGGCGGTAGACCGAATCCTCCTCGGTCGCGGCTTTTGATACGAGGCTGGCGTTGCTCTCAATAAAGGTGCGTAGCCTGCTTCTTATGTCCGCGTCATCGGATATGTACTCGGCTATAATGTCGGAGGCACCCACAAGCGCGTCTTCGATGGTTTCCACACCCTTTTCGGGGTTTATGTAGTCTTTTGCAAGGTCTTCCGGCGCGGGCATATCCGGACGCTGGGCGTAAATCTCGTCGGCAAGAGGACCTAAGCCCTTTTCTCGCGCCATTGTGGCGCGAGTGCGCCGCTTGGGTTTGTATGGGCGGTATAGATCCTCCAGCGCGGCGAGGGTATCTGTCGCGTCGATTGCGTCTGCAAGCTCTTGCGTGAGCTTGCCCTGCTCATTTATAGTGTTTTTCACGGTTTCGCGTCTCTCGGCAAGAGAGCGCAGATATTCAAGCCTCTCGGCGAGAGTACGCAGAGCCGTGTCGTCCATCGCGCCGTGTAGCTCCTTGCGGTATCGCGCGATAAAGGGTATGGTGTTGCCCTCGTCCAAAAGCTTTATTACGTTGTCGATATGCGCCTGCTCGCGGTTAAGCTCGCGGGCGAGGATTTCGTTAATGCTGTTCAATGCGGGTTGTCTCCTTGGTTCGTGATTGTGTTAAGCGCGGGGTGATTCATGTCATTGAGTTTACCACATTTTATTGCTTTTTAATAGTGGCAAAATGACGATTCAACCTACCGCCGTGCATTTCTCCCAAAGCCCGGCATAGGGAAAATGCAAAACGGCGTATACAGATAGAAATGACAACGATGCTTGTTGACAACACAAAATATGTATGCGCCTCAGAGCATGAGGACTCATACTCTGAGGCATTGGCTTTTTATGCCGCTTTAAGGAAATACAGCGGGTCGACGCTCTGTCCGTCGGCGAAAACCGCGAAGTGCAGATGGCTCTCCTGACCTATCTCCGCAAGTGCGCTCGTGCCGACCGCGCCTATGATATAGCCTGCCTCAACTCCGTCACCCATGGCAACGTGCGGCTCGGGGGCGAGGTTTGCGTATACCGCCTTTGTACCGTCGCCGTGGTCTATAGTAACGACTGTGCCGTAAAGGTCATCGGTTGCCACGCTTTCCACCGTGCCTCCGCGCGTGGCGGTTACGGTACTACCCTCAGGCGCAACCAGATCTATGCCCTCGTGAGTGCGCCAGTCGCGCAAGGTCACGTCGTAGGCGAGCCTATCTGTGCTGTGTCCGCGCTCCACGCTTCCGCTAACAGGCCACAGCCATTGCACAGCCTCCTCTTCAAAGGCTTCCGCAAGCTCGCCCTCGCTCGCGCTTGCGTCGAGTGCGTCCTCGTTCATTGCCGGGATACTGCCGTCCTCTTCTCCGACAGACGCGGCAGAGCTTTCCTCCGACGGAGCTATTATCACCGTCTCCACTCGCTTGTTCGAGCTGACAGGCAAGCTGCTGTCTTCAATGTCTTTTGCCATAGTCTCGTTTCCTGCCGCCATCATCCATGCGGATACGCCGATAACCGCGGCACACAGGAAAAGGACTATGTAAAAGCCCTTACCCGTGAAAAATCTCTCCAGCCTTTTGCCGGAGCCGTTGCTGTTCATATTCTTTGACCTCCATTTGCGTTAAGCTTTGGCTTACGTTCCTATTCTTGCCTGCAATGGAGAATATTATACACAGAAAAGTCGCTCCGCACGGATTTTCATGCGGAGCGACGTATACACTTTCTTATCTTACTTTATTGAGAAAAATGCGTCCATGCCGGGGTACTCCGCGGCGTCAAACAGCTCGTCTTCTATGCGGAGAAGCTGGTTGTACTTTGCCACGCGATCCGTGCGCGACGGTGCGCCGGTCTTTATCTGCCCGGCGTTGACTGCCACGGAAATGTCGGCGATGGTGGTGTCCTCGGTCTCGCCCGAGCGGTGAGACACTACTGCCGTCCAGCCCGCGCGGTGCGCCGCCTGGATCGCGTCGAGAGTTTCCGTGAGCGTGCCTATCTGATTTAACTTTATAAGCACGGAGTTTGCGGCGTTGAGGGCAATGCCCTTTTTGATGCGCTCCGTGTTAGTTACGAAAAGGTCATCTCCGACTATCTGAATGCGATTGCCCAGTCGGCGTGTCATGAGACACCAGCCGTCCCAGTCGTTCTCGCCCATGCCGTCCTCAATGGAGATGATGGGGTACTTGTCGACAAAGTTTTCCCACATGTCCACCATCTGCTCGCTTGTCATCACCGTGCCGCGCTTGGGCAGGTGATAGCACTTGTCCTCTTCGTTGTACCAGTCAGATACTGCAC
>CAZBYU010000178.1:0-3688 GCA_964496235.1 uncultured Oscillospiraceae bacterium
TTTCCACCGGCTACGCGAGAAACTATCTCTTCCCGCGCAACCTCGCCACCGAGGCAACCCCCGACAACCTCAACGCTTTCAAGCTCAAGGAAAAGGCAAGAGCCGCGCAGATCGCCAAGGAAAAGGCACAGGCAGAGGAATACGCAAAGCAGCTTTCCGGCGTACAGGTGACTATACGCGCCAAGGCAGGCGCGAACGGCAAGCTCTTCGGCGCGGTCACCTCTCAGGAAATCTCCGACGCTCTGCGTGAGCAGTTCAACATGGACGTGGAGAAAAACAAGATAGTCCAGGCGGAGCCGATAAAGTCCTACGGTAGCTTCACCGTCAAGGCAAAACTCGGCTATGAGATAAGCGGCACGATAAACGTGCTGGTGGTAGAGGGATAATAAGCGGCGAAGAGGAGACGCTTCCATGGATGAACTATTAGGTCGCCGCGTTCCGCACTCCGCCTCGGCAGAGCAGGCCGTGGTCGGCTCCATGCTGATTGACCCGCGGTGTATTCCCGATGTGCTTGAACGCCTCCGCGGCGAGGAATTTTATATAAAGCTCAACCGCGACATCTTCGACACCATGGCGGCGATGTTTGCCTATGGGCATACCATCGACCCGGTCACGGTGCTGGATCAGATGCGTGTGCGCGGAGTGTATACCGACGAGTGCGACGCGTATTTGGCAGAAGTCATGCGTATCACGCCCACGGCCGCAAACGTTATGGAATACGCCGCAATAGTGCGTGACCGCGCCCTGTTGCGCCGTCTCGGCGAAACGGCGGACGAGATAAACACAATGGTGTACGGCGGCTCGGGCGAGGCAGAGGCACTTTTGGAGGCGGCGGAGAGGAAGATCTATGCTCTGCGTCAGGGACGTAACGTCGGCGGGCTTATGCCGGTTTCTGCCGTTGTGCAGAATGTTTTCGACTCGCTGAGCGAGGCGGCGGCATCCGGCAACAAGATACCTGGGCTGAGTACGGGCTTGCCCGACCTTGACAGGACCATACTCGGTCTTAACAAGTCCGAGCTTGTTCTTGTCGCGGCGCGACCCGGCATGGGCAAAACCAGTATCGCGCTTAACATCGCCCTGCATGCGGCGATGACTTTGCATAAAACCGTGGCTATATTCTCCCTTGAAATGTCGAGGGAACAGCTTGTTTCTCGTCTGCTCTCCCGCGCGGCACTTGTGCCGGGTCAGGGGCTTTTGACCGGTCAGCTCACGGAACAGCAGTGGCGAGCCATTGCGGACGCGGCACAGGCACTGAGCGCGACGGACATAAGAATAGACGATAACCCCACGCTCACCGTGTCGGACATGAACGCGCAGTGCAGACGCGTGGAGGGGCTTGACCTTGTTGTGATAGACTATTTACAGCTAATGCAGTCTGCGGGTAGCGGACACAGCTGGTCAAACGAAAGCCGCACTCAGGCGGTCAGCGACATCAGCCGTATGATGAAGATAATGGCGAAGGAGCTGAATGTGCCTGTGGTGTGCCTTTCTCAGCTCTCCCGTGCAAACGAATCGAGACAGGATAAGCGACCCATACTCTCTGACCTGCGAGAATCCGGCTCTATCGAGCAGGACGCGGATGTGGTCATAGGTCTTTACCGCGACGGATATTATAATAAAGAGTGTGAAAACCCCAATCTCGCCGAGGCAATAGTGCTGAAAAACCGCAAGGGCGAGACGGGTACGGTGGAGCTGGCGTGGTTGCCGGAGTACACCTCCTTCGGCTCGGTGAGCAGACGCGATGACTGATATAGTTGACCGTATCGAGCTTCCCGAGGGAACGGAGAGCGTTCTGTGTGCCGTGTCCGGCGGTGCGGACTCCGTGTGCATGTTGCATGCCGTGCTTGCCTATGCGAGTGCGCGGAATATCCGCGTGTGTGCGGCGCATTATGACCACGGCATACGCGGCGAGGAGAGTGTGCGAGATGCATGCTTTGTCGCGTCGTTGTGTGAAAGGCTGGGCGTGGAACTTGTTTCGGAGCGGGGTGACGTGCCGCGCTATGCCAAGGAAAACCGCCTCGGCACAGAGGAGGCGGCGCGGCATGCGCGCTATGCCTTCCTTGAGCGTGCGGCGGACACACTCGGCTGTCAGCTTATCGCCACGGCGCATAATGCCGACGATAACGCCGAGACCATGATATTCAATCTCACCCGCGGAAGCGGGGCAAAGGGGCTTTGCGGCATTCCCGCGCGTCGCGGCAGGCTTGTACGCCCGCTACTCCATGTAACGCGCGAGGAGATAGAGCAATACCTCGCCGAAAACGGCTTGGAGCATGTCGAGGACAGCACGAACGCCTCCGACGATTACAGCCGAAACCTTATCCGCCACTCCGTTATGCCGAGGCTACACGAGATAAACCCCGCGCTTGCCGCCGTTTGCATCCGCACATCGGAGCTTTTGCGGCGTGATGAGGACTATTTCGACGCGGCGGTGGAGAGCTTTTTGAAAACGAGCTTTGACGGGGAGAGTGTTGAGCTTTCTGCGTTTGAAGATCTTCATGAGGCGATCGCCTCTCGCGTGGTGCGTGCATTGTGGCCGAAGAGCCTTTCAAACGCGCATGTGGACGCGGTGCTGTCACTTCGCGGCGGGACGACGCTTGCCTATGCCGACCTCCCCGGCGGGAGGGTGCGGCGCGAGCAGGGACGGCTCTATTTCCGCGAGGAGGAGAGTGCGCCGCCGGTCGCGATGACCCCGCGCTTGCTCACGCCCGGTGAGACGCTGGAAATACCGGAGGCGGGTATACGCATTCGGTCGTATTTTGCCGTGGAAAACGGAGAAATTAACGGCTTGTTCAAGACTTATCGGCTCAAATGTGAGAGTATATACGGGAATCTTTTTTGCACCGGGAGACAGCCCGGGGATAAGCTTGCGCCCATAGGGCGCGGTTGCACGAAAACTCTCAAAAGCCTTTTTGCCGAAAAGCACATGAGCATACGAGAGCGCGAGAGTGCGGTGATAATACGCGATGAACACGGAGTTGTGCTTGTTGAAAAAATAGGTGCAGATGCGCGATTTAAGGCAGAGCCGGGAGAAAGAATACTCTGTGTGGAAATAGAAAAAATATAGTTTTAGGGAGAAAGAAACTGATGGATCCGATGGAAAAAGACATTGAGCGCGTCCTCATATCGCAGATTGAAATTGAGAAAAACGTGCAGAAGATAGGCGCACAGATCTCCGCCGACTACGCGGGGGAGGAGCCGATTTTCGTGGGCGTTTTGAAGGGCTGTTTCATCTTCATGGCCGATCTTATGCGCCATGTCACGATAAACTGCTCCATGGACTTTATGGCGGTTTCCTCTTATCAGGGGACGACTTCCACCGGTGCTGTAAAGATAAACAAAGACCTCAATGAGGATATCGCCGGAAAGCACCTTATCCTTGTGGAGGATATACTCGACTCCGGCGTTACGCTCAACTATCTCAAACGCTACCTCGAGGTGAGAAAGCCCGCCAGCATCAAGATAGTGACGCTTCTGGATAAGCCCGCACGCCGCAAGGCGGACATTTATGCGGACTATTCCTGCTTTGAAGTGCCGGACGCGTTCGTTGTCGGCTATGGACTGGATTATAACGAGCGTTACCGCAACCTCCCCTATATCGGCGTATTGAAGCCGGAGGTTTACGCGGGGATTTGATTTGTATTTGATATCGCTTTTTTGAGAGATTCAGATATACCTTATTTAAGGA
>CAZBYU010000179.1:0-3670 GCA_964496235.1 uncultured Oscillospiraceae bacterium
ATCTTACAGTCTCTTCAATGAGTAACCTTCGTGAACTATGACCTCAACTTCCCGCAAGCTATTGAAAAAAATACGAAACTCATGTACAATAGACGTATAATACGCTGATTCACGGAGAAACAAATGGATAAACGTCTTGAACGCATTCTGCCGCGTGTGCAAAAGCCCGCGCGTTACACCGGTGGGGAATATAACCAAATAATCAAGGACAAAAGCAAGGTTGACCTTCGCGTTGCTTTTTGCTTCCCGGACACTTATGAGATCGGTATGTCCAATCTCGGCATGAGTATACTTTACAATACCATGAACTCGCTTGATTTCGTCTGGTGTGAGCGTGTATTTGCCCCATGGGGGGATATGCACACGGAGATGAAGAACGCGGGGATTGAGCTGTATGCGCTTGAAAGCGGAGACAGCGTCCGCGAATTTGACGCGGTGGCATTCTCCGTGGGCTATGAAATGGCATATACCACCGTGCTGGATATGCTCGACATGTCCGGCATTCCCATACGCGCCGAGCAGAGAGCGGGGCTTACGCCGCTTGTTATGGCGGGTGGCTCGTCTGCCGTAAATGCCGAGCCTATGGCACCGTTTATTGACCTTTTCCTCCTCGGCGAGGGCGAAGAGCTTGATAATGAGGTCTTGACCCTTTTGCGCCGTGCAAAGCTTGAAGGCTGGACTAAGCATGAGTTTCTTGTTCGCGCCGCGCAGATCGAGGGCGTATATGTTCCGTCGCTTTATGATGTCGACTATAATTCCGACGGTACGGTTCATTCCATCACGGCGCGTGAGGGCGCACCGGAAAAGGTGACAAAGCGGATTATAGCGGATCTCGACGCTGTGCCTTATCCGACAAAGCCTGTTGTACCCAGCACCGAGATCGTACACGATAAGGTCAGTCTTGAACTGTTCCGCGGTTGTGTCCGCGGTTGCCGTTTTTGCCAGGCGGGGCATATTTATCGCCCCATACGCGCCAAAAAGCCAGAAACCGTCATTGCACAGGGCATCGAGACCCTGAAAAACACCGGCTATGAGGACGTTACTCTCCTCTCTCTCAGCACGAGCGATTACCGCCCTCTGCCTCAGCTTTTGGACGGCTTGCTTGAATACTGCGAAGGGCGCAGTATCGGTCTCTCACTTCCGTCGCTTAGGGCGGATAACTTCTCTATGGAGATAATGCAGAGACTGCAAAAGGTGAGAAAAAGCGGCTTGACCTTTGCCGTCGAGGGGGGAAGCCAGCGTCTGCGCGACGCGATAAACAAAAACGTCACCGAAGAGGATCTTTTGCACACCTGTGCGCTTGCCTTCGCCGGCGGCTGGAACGGTGTAAAGCTTTATTATATGCTCGGTCTGCCGACCGAGACCGATGAAGACATACTCGGCATTGCCGAGATGGCAAACCGCGTTCTGCATACCTGGCGCGAAAACGCGAAGAACAAGAGCCGCGGCGTGAAAATAACCATTTCCACCTCCTGCTTTATCCCCAAGCCCCACAGCCCATTCCAGTGGGAGGCTCAGATCGGCATGGAGGAGTATCTTCGCCGCGTTAATCTTCTCCGCTCCGCAATTACCGCAAAGAATGTCACTTATAACTGGCATGATGCCGAGACAAGCCTTGTTGAGGCTGTGCTGTCGCGCGGTGACAGGCGCGTGGCGGACGCAATAGAATGGGTCTGGCGCAACGGCGGTCGGCTTGACTCGTGGACGGACTATTTCTCATTTGATCGCTGGATGCGAGCCTTTGCCGAGTGTGGCATAGACCCCGACTTCTACGCCGCGCGAGAGCGAAGCACGGATGAGGTTTTGCCGTGGGATATGATAGATGTCGGTGTTCGCCGCGAACATTTTTTGCGTGAGCGGGAGCGTAGTTACGCCTCGGCACTGTCACCCGACTGCCGCAAGCAGTGTTCGGCATGCGGCGCGGCGAGACTATTGAACGGAGGGCGTTGCGATGGATAAACTCAGACTTAGATTTAAGAAAACAGGTCGTGCGATATATATATCACACCTTGACCTCATGAAAACCGTTCAACGTGCCTTTTCCCGTGCCGACTATGTTCTCAAATACTCCGAGGGCTTTAACCCCAGACCCCAGCTTTCGTTTGCCTTGCCACTCTCCGTGGGTACGGGGAGTGTATGCGAAATCCTCGATTTTAAGCTAAAGGAAGATGCCGAGCTATCCGATTTGCCCACTCGCCTCAATGCGGCTTTGCCGGAGGGGATAGAGGTGATCGAGGCTTATGAGCCGACACGCAAGGTCTCCGAGATAAAATGGCTTGAAATAAACGGCATTATGGAGTATGATGATAAAAATGCCGATGAAATGGCTGAAAAGCTCCGCGCTTTCTACGCCGCAGAGTCGATAGTCATTACCAAGCGGACGAAACGCGGCGAGGCTGAGACGGATATAAAAAACGCGATAAACTCAATTGAATTTACGCCTGTAGACGGCGGTGTTGAGTTGCACGCACTCATTTCCGCACAGGAGCCTACGCTCAACCCGGAGCTGTTGACTGAGGCTCTGCGCCAGAAGGCGGCGGAGCTTACCCCGGATTTTGCAAAGTATATAAGACTGGAGACCTATGATTCACAGATGACGGTTTTCAGATAGAGGGCGATGCCGATGAAAAGGATTGCGATTTTTCAAAGCGAGCTGGGTGTCGGAGGGATACAAAAATCACTTGTCAACCTTCTACGCACGGTGGATTACGACAGGGTTCAGGTTGATCTCTATCTTTCCACACATGAACGCTTTTGGCAAATTGAATTTCCGGAAAAACTGAATATCCATTACCTGAAGCCAACGCCGAGGTTTTATTCATTTATCCCGTTTGACTGTGCCAAGCGCACCCTCAAATATGATTTTCCGCCGGACACGGTTTATGACCTTGCGATAGACTTCAATTCCTATCAATGCTCATGCGCTGTCGGCGCATTGACCGTTCCGGCAAAATACCGCGTTATGTGGATTCATAACGACGTGCGTATAAAGCTGAAAAATGAATGGAAATACCGCGTATTATGGCATTTCTTCAAGGGCAAATTCAAGTATTATGACGAGTTTGTACCCGTTTCGCAGGCACTGTGGAAGCCGTTTGCCGAAATGTCCGGCGTGGGGGAGGCACACAGACACAGAGTTATCCAAAACGTGATAAACGTCGATGAGATACACGAAAAGATGTGTGTTCACCCGCCGGATTTGGTCACGAAGGAGAACGACTTTAAGCTTGTCGCACTCGGAAAGCTCTGTCACCAAAAGGGCTATGACCTTATGCTTGACGCTTTTGCGAAGGCGTCGGCGGTGAGAGACGATTTGCGACTTTATATAATAGGTGCGGGACAGGATGAGCAACAGCTTAAATCACTTGCCGCACAGCTTGGCGTATCGGACAAGGTGAGCTTTATGGGAAGCAAGAGCAATCCGTATTGTTATATGGACAAGATGGACGCTTTTATTTCCACCTCGCGTTATGAGGGGCAACCGCTTAATATAATGGAGGCTATGGCGGTCGGCTTGCCTCTTTTCTGCACCAAAAACCTTGAGAGCTACACTGATGGTCTTGAGGGAAAAGAGGATATAGTCGACGCGCTGATACACGCCGAAAAACAGAAAAAGCACCCGGATAATTTAATTGAATACAATCAGAAGATACTTGACAGCATCTATGAT
>CAZBYU010000180.1:0-3656 GCA_964496235.1 uncultured Oscillospiraceae bacterium
TACCCCAGCCGTTGTTGCTCATCCACTGGTCGGCGATGGAGCTGTCATCGTCCGTACCCCAGCCGATATCGTTGCCGAAATCGTCGGAGGGGTAGAGCGTATCCTGAATGCCGAATATGCCGGTGTTTTCGCCGATATACGGATAGGTGAATGCCCTGTATTCAAGCCCATCGTGTAGCGGCTGCATCACCTTTTTCCACAGCTGTGCCGCCGGGTTGCCGGATACGTTGATGGTTGCGGGGGTGTCGAAGCCGGTCCAAACTGCGGCGACGTAGTACGGCGTTACGCCGCAGAACCAGCGGTCCTTGTAATCGCCCGATGTGCCGGTCTTGCCTGCCACGGGTACGCTGTATAGCCGCGCCTCCTTGCCGGTGCCGTTTTCAACGGCATTCTGCATCATGTAGGTCATGGTGTAGGCGGTGTTGGGCTTGAATGCGGACAGGCTGGCGGGGGAGTTGTCGATGACGGTGTTGCCGTCAAAGTCGGTCACGAGAGAATAGGTTCGCCCATAGGTGAATATGCCGTCGTTTACAAACGCGCAGTACGCCTGTGCCATTTCACGCACGGTCACGCCGTTTGTCAGCTGTCCGAGTGCCATGGGGGCGTAGTTTGCGTCCGCCGGGACAAGGCTTGCAAAGCCGAGCTTCGTCGTCAGGTAGTTGTATGAGGTTTGCGGGGAGAGCTTATCCACTATCTGTGCCGCGACGGTGTTGAGCGAGTATTGTAGTGCCTGATAGATCGTCACAACGCCGTAGTAGATGTTGCTGTCGTTTGCCGGGAACCAGTCCGTGCCGCTCAGATGCATGCCGGCTTGGTCATTGACGAGCGTTGTGGGGGTTATAAGCCCCGTGTCGACTGCCGGCCCGTAAGATGCCAATGGTTTAATAGACGAACCGGGGGAGCGATAAGTTCCCGTTGCGCGGTTGAGGGGGAAGTTCGTGTCCTTCACGCCCACACCGCCGGTCAGACCCAGAATACGTCCGTCGTAGGGGTTCATCACCACGATGGAGCTTTGAAGCTGTGCGTTGCCGCCGACGCGTGGAATGGCGGAAAGGTCGGTGTATACCGCGTCTATTGCCGACTGGACGTTCACGTCCAGACAGCAGTATATCTTGTACCCGCCGTTATATACAAGGTGCTGTGCCGTCTCGCGGCTTATGCCCTTGCGATCCATGAGGTCGCGTATAACGTCGCTTATCACGACCTCCTCGTAATAGCTGTATACGCGCTGGGTGCTTTCCTGCTCCGCACTGTGTATGAACACCAGCTCCTCGGCTACGGCGTTCTTGTACGTCTCGTAGTCGATGTAGCCCTGCTCGTACATCTCGCGCAGTATGGTCTCTTGGCGTTCCTTGTTGTTTTGCTCGTTATAGAAAGGGTCATAGTAAGTCGGCATGTTCGTTATGCCCACTATTGACGCGCACTCGGCAAGAGAAAGATCCTTCACGTCCTTGCCGAAGTAGGTCTGCGCCGCGGTCTGAACGCCCCAACACCCCTCGCCAAAGTACACGGCGTTGAGATACCATTCTATGATCTCCTGCTTGTCGTAGCGTTTTTCAAGCTCCAGTGCGCCGAAGATCTCCGTCAGCTTGCGCTGAACCGTGACCTGATCCTGACCGGTCAGGTTTTTGATGAGCTGTTGTGTAATGGTCGAGCCGCCGTAGCTGTTTTGCATGGTGGCGAACATCTTTATGAATGCACCCGACGTGCGGTACCAGTCCACACCCTTGTGGTCATAAAAGCGTTTGTCTTCGATTGCGACAACGGCCTTTTCCATGTACCACGGAATGTCGGCGTAGTCGACCCACACGCGGTTTTCCTTGCCACTCAGAAGCCCCAGCTCGCGCCATTCGCCGCCCGCGTCTTGGTAGTATATTGTACTCGACTGGTTGAGCTTGAAGTCTTCAAGCGAGAGGTCAAGATTCGGCGTGAGGCAGGTTTTTACGTAATAGGCGAATACGCACGCAAACAGCATGCCTGTTATCGCGAATATGAGCAGAACGGTACCCACAGTCTTCAACACGCCGCTCATCGCCGAGCTTACAAGCTCCACGGTCACGTCTGCCGCTTTGAGCGCGATGGGCTTTTTGCGTTTTTTGCGTTTTTCCTGCTGAGCGGGGCTGGTATTGCCGGTGCGCTCGCCGCGTCCATCGAGACGTTGCGAGTTTTCGGCGTTTATGCGTCCGGTGCTTCCGTTTTTCATGCGCCCGGTGTTGCTTTTTTTGTCGTTGTTCATTGTCCGGCGTACACCTCCTCGCCTCCGGCGGTAGTTTGCCGCAGAGGGAAGCCGTCAAGCTGACAGGCGGCGTGTCGCGCACTTTCCCGTCTGCTTAGGCGTAGTTACTCTAATTATACTAAATTGATATTATATCACACGATGTCAACAAGCGGTAGAGCAAATGTAAATTTTCTTTCTGCGTTTCCGGGCTTTATATGGTTCGTCTGATGTGTATATTTTCCCAAATCCGAGAAATAATTATACCTGCGTGGCATAACGACAAAGTCATAGCAAAAGCTCTTACCGAGTGCCGCGGATAATCAATCTGTGTTTACTTATTAAGATAAGAAGACAAGAGGTATGGGAAGATGAGAATAAAACTCAGGGCAATCGCACTAGCACTACTCGGTACGGTGGCGGTGTACACCTCGCTCGGTGCGCTTAAAAGTCTGCGTCCCGCTGTGCGCGATAGCGTTCCGTCGGAGATATACGCCCGTTTTGCCGGGCGGGAGGAGGGCGCACAGTATTTTCTCAAAGGCTGTGACGGCTTCGTCGCGGTTTATAAGGGCATGAAAGGGCGTTCACCCGAGACGGTGACGGCAATAGAACTGTCCTCGCTCCGCTCGGCAGATCGAGCCATGCTCTCTCGGGGAATACCGGTGTCCGACAGGCAGGAGCTGTTGGAGCTGCTGGAGGACTTGGGGTCGTGATATACGTGGAAAGGGCGGGTGAATAACATGTGATACCGGGCTGAGTGTTTGCCGAAAGTCAACGCTTGCAAAACACGGAGTGGATAAGGTGGTTTCACACCCCCTTTTCCGATGATCGCGCCGTAGACCCTCGGCAATCGCGCTTGAAGGTCTGCTTGTTACCTGCTTGAATGTGTAGGCTTTGCTTGCCAAATGCTCGGATATTCCGGCGGTAGAATTAAGTATTGATTTATCTCCGACAATGGGTTAAAATAGGCTCACAACATTCCGGAGGTAAACGATAATGAGCGAGGAATTCGGTAGCGATTTTGTCACTATAGTTGATGATGACGGTCAGGAGTTCGAGCTTGAAGTGCTTGACACCATGGATTATAACGGCGGTACGTTCACGGCCTTTCTCCCGGCGGACATGTCGGAGGATGACCCTGATTACGGTATGATAATCCTCCGCTCTCAGCTTGACGAAAACGGCGAGGAAATATATGAGTCCATTGACGATGAGGACGAGCTTAACGATGTGTATGAGCATTTTATGGTTCTCCTCTTTGACGATGAGGACGAGGAATAAGTTCCCTCGATAAAGCATATAGCTTATTGTGCCTTCCCGGTGAGATCACCGGCGCACCGATCGCGTCGACGCGGCGCAGAGAAAGAAGAAAACTCCTGCTGTGTGCGTGTAGCTTTGTTGAAAGCTTTACGACCCGTTAAACCCACATCTCTTATAAGGG
>CAZBYU010000181.1:0-3624 GCA_964496235.1 uncultured Oscillospiraceae bacterium
GAACACCATGACCAGAGCCATAAGCAGTGCAAGGATCTTCTTCATTTTCATGTCTCCTTTTTCGGTTGATTTTTTATTAAAGCATTTCTGCCTTGTTGATGTGTTGAGCTGCCGCAAGCGGCGGATAGCCATGCGCCGGAGAGAGCGGACATGACCGCTGTGTCTATCTGTGGCGTTATATGCAAAACAAGTTCGGACACAGGCGGCATTTTGCCCAAATTGACGACTCGCATAACCTATTAATGTTATTATACTTGTTTGTTTTTACTAAGTATATAAAAAATTATACAGAAATAAGTAAAATCCTTCGCAATACGCCATATTTTACTTTTCGACAGGCGGAACAAGTAGGTTCAAAGGACGACAATGTGGGTCAATCCACCGAAAATGCCGAACGGCACATGCCTGTAAAGGGAAGGAGGATTGACCCACATATTTGACAAAGTGACGTCGGGTGAATATCACGCGGGGTAGTTTTTGCGGTACTCCGAAGGTGTGACGCCGACGGTCTTTTTGAAGATTTTCGTGAAGTAGTTATAGTCGGAGAAGCCGACACGCTCGGCAATCTCCGCCACGGAGAGGGAACGGTTGGACAGGAGAAGCTTTGCCTCGTCGACGCGGCGTTGCGCGGTGAGCTTGGTGATACTGCCGTCACCGCTGAGCTTTTTTGCCACGGCGCACAGCTTAGTCGTACCCATGTGCAGCTCCTCCGACATTTTTTTGAGAGACAGCTTTTCCATGTAGTGCTTGTCGATATACTCCTTGAGCCGCTGTTCATCGCTCAGCTCCGCCGTGCGGATAATGCGCTCAAGCTGGATATATGAGGTGAGTGCGAAGAGAACGTCTTCATACGCGCGGCGGCGCGTCTCCGACATACGCATGAGCCGCCAGAAGCAGTCGCGCAGCTCCAGCATGTCTCCGTCGTACCAGGTGAGAGTGGAGAGAGTGTGGTTCCACTGGTCTCTGTATGACGTGTCATCAAGAAGCTGACCGAAGGAGATGAATGCCACAGGCTCGCCGCTGTCGAAGATGGGGATTATGACCTCCCACAGCCCCGCATGACAGCGGTAGCGGTACGGCTTGCGCGTCTCGGCACAGCGGCGGACGCCCTCGCGGTCACATTTGAGACAGCGTTCATGACCGACGGGGGAGGCGTTCATCACGCGGCAAAAGTCGGTGTGGTTGCCGAAAAGCTGTATATCCACGCCGTTTTTGTCATAGATGTTCGTCTGTATGCCCGCGACAAGATAGAGATTCGTTAAAAGCCGCTTGAGCTTATCGCTGTTGATGAGAACGTTTGTGCCTCTTGAAGCCTCCATTGTGTCTGCCTCCCTCATATAAGCAATGCAACGGACGTGATTACTTTGCGGTGCGGCTCGCTTCGCGCTCGGCAAGCACGATGGCGTTCATCTCGTCCCACTTTGCCTCCATGTCCTGCACAAGCCTCAGCTGGGTGCGGCAACGGTCGAGATTGTGTCCGCCGCGGTGAACGGCGAAATACACATCACCGCTGAGATAGTCCGTGAGGAAGCGTGCGCCGCACTCGAGCGTCATCAGCTTCGCGCCGAGCGGGAGAGAAAGAAGCTCGTTGTCGGTCATGTTGTCGCACACTCCGACAAAGCCGCGGGTGAAGGTGCGGTAAAGCTCGATGTCCATAGACACGCGGGAAAGATCCTGCTCGTCCTCGGCGGCGGTGGACGCGCCGAAGCGTATGGAATCACCGAAGTCGTACGCCATCAGCCCGGGCATGACGGTGTCAAGGTCAATGACACAGAGGGGCTTGCGGGTCGTCTCGTCGAGCATGGCGTTGTTGAGCTTGGTGTCGTTGTGCGTCACGCGCAGGGGAAGCTCGCCGCGGGAGAGCATGTTGGTCAGTGCGCTTGCGTCCTTTTCGCGGGAGAGATACTCGCGTATCTCGTATTCGCACGTGGCGGCGCGACCGCATACGTCGCGCTCGACCGCCTCGCGCAATGCGGCATAACGCGAAGGGGTGTTGTGGAAGTTCGGTATGGTCTCGCAGAGGGTTTCCGCAGGAAAATCGGCAAGCTGGTGCTGGAAAGTGCCGAAAGCAACGGCACTTTGATAAAAATCGTCGGCAGTCTCGGGCTGTTGCAGACAAAGGCTACCCTCGACGAAGTCGTACATGCGCCAATGCTCGCCGTTGGCATCGGTGTAGTAATCCTCGCCGTCGAGCGTCGGCACAAGGTGCAACGCGCCGCGCGGGTCACTCTGCTTTGCGCCGATGTGGCGTGTAACGGCGGCGATGTTACGCATAAGACCCTCGGTGTCGGCAAAGACGTGGCGGTTTATGCCCTGTAGTATGTAGCGTCGACCGGTCTCGGTCACGACAAGATAGGTGGAGTTGATATGACCGAAGCCGTAAGGCGTACAGCCGACGAGGCGGGAATCAAGGCGGAATTGTTCCTTGGCATAGATAGGGTCGAGCATGCGTAAACCTCCCGTGTGTGCCGACGGAGTGCAATTCCATCGGCAGACTCATATTTGTTGAAAATGGACTTTTTGGCATTTTATATGAGAGTATTGTATATAAGTTTTTGGTCAATTGCAAGATAGATACTGCTGAAAATGCGTAAAATATTTCGTTTTCGCAAAATTGTACGAACGGCGCAAGAGCGGGAGGGACAGAAAAAACTACGCGCGGCATGTGCCGCGCGTAGCAATGTACAATATTTAATATGAGCTCGGATTATTCTTTTGCGGGGTCTTTCTTGCCGATAAAGGTGTAGATGAAGAACACCGCGAGGACACCGAAAGCGATGACATAGTGCATGCCGTTGGTGAGGGGGAAGAAGTCGGAGAGCTGACCGGCGAGGACGAGAGTCATTGCCAGCGGCACGAGGAAGCGGATAGACACGCGATAGAAGATGTTGAAGAACTTGTTCTTTGTGCCGATCTCCTCGAGCATATAATCGGGCTTCAGCTCCCAGCCGACCATGAGGGCCATGAGCATTGCGCCGATGGGCATCATGATACCCTCGGACAGGCAATCGAGGAAGTCAAGCCAGTCGGCGTTCCAGGTGCCGGCGACGATGCTGTCCTTGAGAGGGAGCCAGATCGGGTTTGTGCCGAGACCGTCGAGCGCGACGATAAGAGCCTCAACGAGCATGACGCAGGAGACGGCGATGGTGATCTTTTTGCGATCCGCGCTCTTGCCCTCGGCAGTGCGCTTGTCGATGAAGTATGCCGCAACGACCTCCATCAGGGAGATGGCGGAGGAGACAGCCGCGATGATGACGAGCAGGTAGAAGATAACGCCGAAGAGAGGACCGGTCGGACCCATGTTGGAGAACACGTCCTGAAGCGTGACGAACAGGAGCTTCGGACCGCCGAGAGCGATGTCAGCCGGGGCGACGCCGCTGTTGATGCCGTTGGCAACCGCCGCGGGCAGAACCGCCAGAGCCGCCATGAACGCGGCGAGAGTGTCGGAGAAGACGATGATGACGGAGTTTTTGACGAGATTTTCTTTCTTGCTGAGGTAAGAGCCGTAGGTCACCATTGCGCCCATGGCAAGAGACAGGGAGAAGAACATCTGACCGCCGGCGATGCCGAGGACGGAGATGAAGCTGGGAGACTCCTCAATGAAGCCGCCTTCAACCGCGTAGC
>CAZBYU010000182.1:0-3595 GCA_964496235.1 uncultured Oscillospiraceae bacterium
CCTTGCAGACGGTGCAGGTGTAAAGGCGGGAGCCGTTGGAGGTCTCGGTGGGCTGTTTGGTGATTACGCCCTCGTCCCAGGTGTGGTCTGTCTTGGGTACGACCTCGGTCTGCGCGTCGCCGCATATCGTGCAGCTGTGAGAGCGCATACCGGTGGTGACGCAGTTTGCTTCTTTGGTCACGACCCAGTCGTCATATTCGTGTACATGCGGCGCGTCGGGGTCGGTGCCGGTCGCGTCCGTGCCGTCGGTGGACTTGCCGTCCTTGCCCGTGTTCTTTGCGGCGGAGACGGTGACGTAATACGACGCGCTCGACCCGCCATAGCCAAGCTCAACCACGGTCTGTCCCGTGACCTCAACCTCGGTCGGGTATACGCTCAGTCCGTTGCCGTTGTTGGAATCCCAGTAGCCGCCGTTGGCATCGTATACGCGCACGGTAAGACCCTTGAGGCTGATGCTCTCGCCGACGGTGTAGGCGGTCTTGAAGGGGAGAGAGATTATTTCTATGCCGCTGTAACTCACCGCGACTACGGAGGACATGACCTCCTCACTGCGGAGATTGGCGGCAACGGAGTAAACGCCGACGCAGTAGTATGTAGTGCCTGCGGTCTGAGCGGGGGTGTATACCGAGCTTGTCGCGCCGGGAATGGCGGTGTATGAGCCAAGCCCCGCGACATCGACGGCGTACCACTGATATCTCAAGCTCGAGCTTGCCGCGCCGGAAACGCCGACGCTCAGCACGCCCGGCATGCCGCCAAGCTCACCGGTGTAATCATTCGGCTGTGCGGAGATGACGGGCGCGGTGACGGAGGAGGAAAAGGTGTAGTCCTCTTTCACATTGCCGTCGCTTGTACCCCAACCGACGGAGGAATCCGAAAAGCCGTAACCGTCCGGCTGAGGCAGACCGTAGGAGTAGGAATCGGGCTGGGGCAATGCACCCACGGCCAACGCGCTTGTCGGCAACAGGCAGATCGCCAAAGCCAGCGCAAATACTGTAGCAATGATTTTCTTCATATCTTTTCCCTCCGGATGATATCTTTGTTCGCGTAATTTTTTGACGGTATTCTTTACCGTATTATACAACTTATTATTTGGGTTTGCACTATTTATTTTGACCGAGCGGAGCAAAAAATGTTCCGTTTTATTTTTTCTTTGCCGCGTTTTTCTCAATGCGGTGTTTAGTGGCATCGGCAAAGGCATCCTTGCCGCCCTCCTCGCCGTTTACCAGCTTCAATAGCGCGTCAAGCTGTTCATCGTCAAGCCGTCCGGACATTCTGCCGAGTGCGCGGTAGGGCATGTTTGCGATAAAGCCGACATTCCCAGCCGCTTGCCACATTCCCGCGGCTCGCAAAATGCTCTGTGTTGCAGTCATTGTGCGGTAGAGCGGGCGACCGAGACCTTTTTTGAGGTACTTGCCTTGACTTATGTTGTCGTTCAAGCCGAGCTTGCGTTCTCTGTGCCACTTTGCCCTCGGCAGCTTTCCGCCGATAAGCGCGGCAAAATGCTCCTTGTGTATTCTGAACACGTCGCACGAGTAATACGGCTCAAGCTCTTCGCGGCAATAGGGGTTTATAACGGCATCGCCTGTCTTTACCACTTCTGCTGAGAGGCGGATATCAGTGCATGACGCACCGATGAGTATTTCATATCTACCCGGCTCGACTGTCCAGCGGTTTTCCGCCGTGTTCCACACGGCAAAGCTCCGCTCATTGAGATGCAGTTCAACCTCACGTTCCTCGCCGGGTGCGAGCTTGACGCGGGCAAAGCCGCGAAGCTCCTTTGCCGGGCGGAACATTCCGTCGGTGTGCGGTGCAACGTAAAGCTGTGCCACCTCCGCGCCTGCCATGCGCCCGATGTTCTTCACCTTGAAGCGCACCCTGTCGCCGTCGACGACGAGATCGGAGTATTCATAGCTTGTATAGCTCAACCCGAAGCCGAACGGATACATTGCCGGAACATGCGCCGTCTCATAATAGCGATAGCCCACATATATCCCTTCGCGGTGTTCCGCCGTGGCTTCCATGCCTGGAAAGTAGGGGGAGGACGGCACTGCCGCATAGCTCAGCGGCATGGTTTCCGCAAGCTTTCCGGTGAAGTTTGCCTGCCCGGTCAAAAGCCGCGCAATTGCCATCGCACCGCCCTGTCCGCCGAGATAGCCGTGAACCACGGCTTTTGCATGCTTGTGCCACTGCATTTCCACAGCGCACCCACATGAGAGGACAACTACAGTGTTTTCGTTTGCCTCGGCAACGGCATTCAGAAGCCGCAACTGGTTTTCTGGGAGAAGCATGTTCTCTCTGTCCTCGCCCTCGGCTTCGTTTACGTCGGGTAAACCCAGATATAAAAGCGCGATTTCCGCACTCTTTGCAAGCTCTACGGCGTCGTTTATAAGCTTTTCGTTTGCCTTTCCGCTCTTTTCAAAGCCGGGGGCATAGCCGACGATGTTCATTCCGCAAAGCGGCAAACTGTTTACGGCAGTGTCCTCCGTCAAGGTTGCCACGTGTGAGCTTCCCGCACCCTGACAGCGCGGCTCGGCGGCAAACGCGCCTATGAGTGCCACGCGCGTGTCGCGCCTTGTTATTGGCAGAATGCCGCCCTCGTTTTTCAGAAGAACGGCTGTCTCCTCCGCCGCGCGGCGGGCGAACGCGTGGTGCGCCATGCGGTCGTAGCTCGTCGGCTTTTTCGCAATACGGTCGGCGGAGAAGGCGAAGGACAGAAGCCTGTCCACCTGCTCGTCCAGCAAAGACTCGTCCAATCGACCTTCGCGCACGGCGGTGACGATGTGTTCGTCGGTTATCCCGCCGCAGGACGGCATTTCGAGCGTCATACCCGCCTTTATCGCGGCTACGCGGTCGTTGTTTGCGTTCCAGTCGCTCACGACAAGTCCCTTGTAGCCCCATTCGTTATACAAAATGTCGCGCAGAAGATGCTCGTTCTCCCCGGCGTACACTCCGTTTACGCGGTTGTAGCTTGTCATCAGACCCTTCGTGCCGCCCTCCTTGACTGCGGTTTCAAACGCGGGCAGATAGATCTCGCGCAGAGTGCGCTCATCGACCACGGAATTGACGGTCATGCGCCGAAGCTCCTGAGAATTGACGGCAAAGTGCTTGACACAGGCGTAAACGCCCTTTGATTGAATCCCGCGTATAAGAGCCGCCGCCATTTTGCCGGCGAGAAGCGGGTCTTCTGAGAAATATTCAAAGTTGCGTCCGCCGAGGGGGTTGCGCTTGATGTTCACTCCGGGACCTAACAGCATACCCACACCCTCGCTTGCGGCCTCTGTACCCAGATGCTCGCCGACTTGGAACAAAAGCTCCTCGTCCCATGAGTTTGCAAGCCCAGCGGCGGTGGGATAGCAGGTTGCGGGTGTGGTCTTGCCGAGACCTATGTCCGCGCCGCTCCCGGTCATTTTGCGAAGACCATGCGGTCCGTCGCTCATCATTGCCGACGGAATGCCGGCGCGTTCAACGCCCTTCGTGTGCCAAAAGTCCGCCCCGGACATCAGCGATGCCTTTTCCTCCAAGGTCATGTGGCTGATAAGGAAAGCGTTTTTCAATTTTTTGTCCATGAGCGTCCCTCCCATAATAATTATATACT
>CAZBYU010000183.1:0-3578 GCA_964496235.1 uncultured Oscillospiraceae bacterium
TCAACCCCAGTGTGGACGAGTATGACTACAAAATCGAGTATCTGAAATTCGAGGAGGGTACACGCTTCCCCGAACTGCTGTCCAAACAACCGCACGTGGCCTACAAGGTCGACGACATGACACCGTATGTTGAAAAGGCAGAGCGTGTCATCTTCGGTCCGGAAGCCCTCGGTGACAATGTCCGCCTCGCATTCGTGGTAATGGACGACACGATCATAGAGCTGTACGAGGAGAAATAAGTTACATTCAAACGGTAGAACCCGCTGTCATAAGACAGCGGGTTCATCATTATTTACTACGTGGTGTGACTTGTCTCACATTACCATGCCTGTCTGAAGATACACCCCTATACTCTTTACCAGCATATATAACGTACTCACAACCGGTAGTACAATTGCAGAAAACATCCCCACATTGCTCAGCCATCTCGGCATCCATTTCCGATTCAACAGCTTCCGCAAGCCTGTTGTCACGTAGTAAAACAGAGGGATAAGTCCCGGCAACAGATACCTGCCTTGATACTGATAATCTGTGGTATACGCATAGTATACCAACAAAACCACCGGAATTATTATACACATCACCATGTTCACATTGAAGAACACCCCATGGAAGCCGCAATCGCCTATGTTCTTATCTCTCAGTGCTACGTAGCTTATAAGTCCCACCGCGAAAAACGCCATATATGCTCCGTAAATCCACCAGCTCGCAAAAACAGTCATCGACCCGAAAGCCGCCACGAAGCTGGTAAATGCACCTTTTACGAAGTTCCCTTCTCTCATCATCTCCAACACCGTATACCCTCTGTTTTGGTATGTGGGCATGGTCAATGGGTTTACTTCCGCAATCGCATACTTTATAGCCATTTTCTCTCTGGTCGCCAAACCCAAGAGATCCCCATCGTTGATCATATAACTGCGAATAAACCACCAGCCGATTCCGAGGATCACCAATCCCGCAACAATGCCGCCTTTAACCAGCATTTCGTTCCATTTTAATGTCCATTTTCCCTCGGTTTTTCTCAAATAGTGCGCCACAAAGAGTAAAATACTGCACAGAATATAGCCATACGCATTGTAATAGGAAAGCGCACACAATATTATTCCTCCGCTTAGCCACAGGATATTAGCGCGGCTATAACCCTCTTCGTTCGCCCCCACCCATGCATATACTATCATAGCCGTTGACAAAAGGCACATCGAATCTGTATTCACATAAGTGTGCATAAACAGGTTTTGCGGCAAAAACATTATGCCAAAACAGAAAATCCAGCGGAAAGCCCTGCTGTCGAACAGCTTCTCTGAAAGAAGATATACCACCACTGCCATCATACAGCCGCTGATCACGTTGACAAATCTGGCGGCATACAGAAGAACCTGCATGGAGTCCGTGAACAAGCCCACAAACCGCATGACGTAGCCCTGTACGATGTAAGGAAACACATTGTATATTCCGTAGGAGAACCCGTAAGACGGGATCCTGATTTCCTCCTCTGCCCCGGTTGGAATAACGCCGTGTTCATAAATATATTTCGGCACCAAGAACCTTGCATGTTCGTCCGGCGGATTGCCGAAAAGCGGCGGTGTATCTGCCAGCGGTTGCATCAGCGCAATGACAGTTGCCACAGCCAAAAACGCACAAATGTAGCATATAAATATTATTCTGTCTCTTTTATTCTCCATTGCTTCTTCACCTTGCTTCGCTCATAGCGTTTTGAGTCCGCACCGACGTAGTATCGCTTATTCCACCGTGAGGTCATACGTTCTATACTGTATCGCCTCGGCGATATGCTCGCCCTCTATGCGCTCGCTCCCGGCGAGATCCGCCACGGTGCGAGCAACGCGGAGTATACGGTCATAGCTTCTTGCGGAGAGGTGCATCGCGTCAAATGCACGGTGCATAAGCTCTTCCCCCTCGGTGCTGAGCGCACACACCTCGCGCAGAGTACGGCTTTCTATATGCGCGTTGCACATCGTGCCGTCGCCGTTGAATCGCTCGCGCTGAATCCGCCGCGCCGCGTCCACGCGCTTTTTGATCTCGGCAGATGACTCCGCCGGGGTTTTTCTTTTAAGCTCGTCATACTCCAGCGCGGGGACCTCGACAATGATGTCAATTCTGTCAAGCAGAGGTCCGGACACGCGGCTGTGATACCGCCGCACATCGTTTGCCGAACACCGGCACTTACCGGACGGATGCCCATACCAGCCGCATTTGCATGGGTTCATCGCACAAACCAGCATGAATCTGCTCGGGAACGTCAGCGACCCCGCAACACGCGACACCGTAACCACGCCGTCCTCGAGCGGCTGGCGCAACACCTCCAGTGCGTCGCGCTGGAACTCCGGAAGCTCGTCGAGAAACAGTACACCGTTGTGGGCAAGGCTTATCTCGCCCGGGCGCGGTATCGCCCCGCCGCCGGACAGACCCGCCGCAGACACCGTATGATGCGGCGAGCGGAACGGACGCGCCGCCACGACGGGCTGTTCCGCACTCGTCAGCCCCGCGACGGAATGTATCTCCGTACTCTCTATCATTTCCTCGCGCGTCATGTCCGGCAGTATGCCCGGCAGACGCTTTGCCATCATGCTCTTGCCCGCACCCGGAGGTCCTATTATCAGTATGTTGTGTCCGCCTGCGGCGGCGATCTCGAACGCACGCTTGACGTTCTCCTGCCCCTTTACGTCGGCAAAGTCCGGCACGGTCACAGCCGCGGCATGCATATCGGGGCAGTCGGCAGGCTCAATAAGCACCTCGCCTCGCAGATGCTCGGCAAGTTCCCGCACGGTTTTCACCGGGTAGACCTTCACACCGTCGGCGAAAGCGGCTTCCCGCGCATTCTCCGCCGGAACGAAAAAGTGTTCTATCCCCGCCCGCTGTGCCGCAATCGCCATCGGCAACGCACCCGTGACAGGTCGAACCTCACCCGTTAGTGAAAGCTCGCCTATAAACGCGCAGTTATCCTCCGGTGCGGCAAGCTCGCCGTTTGCCGCAAGTATCGCCACGAGCATTGGGAGGTCATACACCGTACCCGCCTTTTTCTTGTCGGCGGGAGCAAGGTTTATCGTAATGCGGCTGACGGGAAAGCGAAAGGCATTATTCTTCACCGCGGCGCGGACGCGCTCTCTCGCCTCTTTGACCGCCGCGTCTGGAAGCCCCACGATGTCAAACGCGGGCATTCCCCCGGAGATATACACCTCCAGCGACACCTCATAGCCGCCCACTCCACTCACTCCGAAGCTCTTAACCTTGGAATACATTGCCACACCTCGTTTTCAAAAAGCCGCCGGCAGGGATACGCCGACGGCTTTATATTGTTTTTTTGTTACTCTTCCAGCTCACCCACAAGCGCGATATGCAGCTCGTCAAGCTGTTTTTGCTCGACGGTGGAGGGTGCGCCCATCATAACGTCCATGGCGTTCTTGTTCATGGGGAAGGGTATGATCTCGCGGATGCTGTCCTCTCCGGCAAGGAGCATGACCATACGGTCAACGCCCGGGGCAATACCGGCATGGGGAGGTGCGCCGTAGCAGAACGCGTTGTACATCGCGGGGAACTTCTTCTTCACGTCCTCCTCGCCC
>CAZBYU010000184.1:0-3530 GCA_964496235.1 uncultured Oscillospiraceae bacterium
GGCATAGCTCATTATCCGAAGAAGGGTGTGCAGTCTTGTCAAGAGCCATAGCTATAAGCTGACAGTCGGCTAAATGGAAACGCCGAATAAATCCACAGACTACCGCGGCGAATTTCACTCGCTGTTTCCCGAGGGCAAAGGAGGGTGCGCGGCATGTATCAGGCACTTTACCGCAAGTGGCGACCGCAGACCTTTGATGAGGTCGTCGGTCAAAAGCATATTACGGAGACGCTTAAAAACCAGGTCAAATCCGGGCGGTTGTCGCATGCGTATATTTTCATCGGCACTCGCGGCACGGGTAAAACCACCTGCGCCCGTATCCTTGCCCGCGCCGTAAACTGTGAGCATCCCGTCAACGGCAACCCCTGCGGCAAATGCCCGTCCTGCCTCGGCATTGCCGACGGCTCTGTGATGGACGTGGTGGAGCTTGACGCGGCATCTAACAACGGCGTGGACAATGTCCGCGCACTGCGCGAGGAGGCGGTGTTTTCTCCCGCCGCTGTGAAAAAGCGCGTGTATATCATTGACGAGGTGCATATGCTCTCCCTCTCGGCGTTCAACGCTCTTTTGAAAATTCTCGAAGAGCCGCCGGAGCATTTGATGTTCATTCTCGCCACGACCGAGCTTCAAAAAGTCCCCGCGACGATACTGTCCCGCTGTCAGCGGCACAGCTTCCGCCGCATTGACGTGCCTCAGCTTGCCGAGTATATGGAGCATGTTGCCAAAAGCGAGCATTTTGGCTTGACGCATGACGCGGCAGAGCTTATCGCCCGCATGGCAGACGGCGGCGTGCGCGACGCGCTCAGTTTGCTTGACCAGTGTTCGGCGTATGATATGATCGACGTCGAGGCGGTGTATTCCGCCATGGGCTTGGCGGGGAATCTCCGCATTATGGACATGCTCTCGCATATCCTGCGCCATGATACGGCTTCCGCCGTTTCCGGGTTTAATGACCTCTGGATGGAGGGAAAGGATCCGGCTGTTTTCCTTAAAGAACTCGGCGGCCTTTTGCGCGATATACTCATTTTCTCTGTCGCGCCGGAAAACGCCTCTGCTCTTATCTCCGGCGGCTACGATATCTCCGCACTTGAAGGGCTTGCCGCACGTATGACGCGCGAGGAGCTTATTTGCGCCATGGAGACTGTACAGCGTTATTCCACTCAGCTCCGTGAGGCGAAGAACCCCAAAACCGTGGTTGAGCTTTGCCTTATCTCACTTTGTGACAATACCCTCGGCGAGGATATAAACGCCCTACGCGCTCGTGTGTCGCGTCTCGAAGCCGGCGGCATTATACCGCGTTCGACCGACCTTGCACCCGAACACAAGCAAGCCCCGGTCGTTCCCAATATCCCGCCGATACCGCATACAGAACCCGTATCCGCACCCATATCGACCGATAGTGTGCCGCCGTGGGAGGAGGAAGCTACCACCCCGCCGTGGGAAGATGAGATCCCGCCGACCCCATCGGAGAATGACGCACCACCACCGAGATCCATGCGCGACGTGCCGCAATATGCCCCCGCGCCGGAGATACCACGGTCTGCGCCGAGTGCGCCTACCGCCGTCGTTTACCCGGAAAGCGCGGCATTTTGGGACGGTATATGCGCCGCAGTCGCACCGAAGCTCCCGCCGGATCTGCGTATCACATTGGAGAACGCGAGCAAGGTGCGCGGCACGGTGGACGGAAACACGCTTAAAATAGAGTGTCTGCCGGGCTTTGTGTACGGTCGCTTTAATCGCCAGGAGGTACTGGAGCGTTTTGCACATGCCGCGAGAAGCCAATGCGGGCGTGATATGCGCGTTGTCTTGGAGGAGCTGGACGATTCTGCCGGTGCTACGCGCAACGTCGAGGAGCTAAAGCAGTTCAAAGAAGTTCATTTTATATAATATAGTAGAAAAGTAATAATTTACGGAGGATATAACTATGGCAAAAGGCGGATTCCGCGGCTATCCCGGCGGCGGTCAGATGAACATGATGAAGCAGGCTCAGAAGATGCAGCAGGAATTTATGAAAATGCAGCAGGAGCTTGAATCAACCAAATTTGAGTTTACTGCGGGCGGTGGCGCTGTCAAGGCGACCATAGTCGGCACGCGCGAGTTCCAGTCCATTGAGATTGACCCCGAGGTCGTAGATCCCGAAGATGTCGAAATGCTTCAGGATATGGTGCTTGCCGCTGTCAACGGTGCGCTCAAGCTTGCCGATGACAAGACCAGCCAGTCCATGGCAAAGCTCAACGGCGGTCTTCCCGGCTTCCCCGGCATGTTTTGATTTAGGCGGCGTACATTGAACATAAGCCGGTTTTGCTGTGCCGGTTTTCGCCCATACGTCGTTAAAGCCCTTGAAAATACACAAAGTATTCTCTGCGGGCTTTGCCTGACCTGGGCAAAACCCTGCTACGGCAAAACTGCAAGCACCTGTCGGCAAAGCCGATAGGCGGCGGGTGTTCAATTCCCGCCCACCAAGTCAGACGGCAGGAGATAATAAGGGACGCCGATTTACTGTTTGACAGCTATATGCGGCTCGGACGAGGCTTTGTCCGAGCCGTTTGCAATGTTATTTTCGGAGGTTGCAAATGCGCTTCAAAAAAATCTATCTCGAAATCACGAATGTCTGCAACCTCGCATGTGCGTTTTGCCCCGGTACGGCGCGACCGCGCCGATTCATGGCGACGGGGGAGTTTGCCGCTCTTGTCGAGCGCGTGAGACCGTATACCGATTTTCTCTATTTTCACCTAATGGGTGAGCCGCTACTGCACCCGGAACTTCCCGAACTGCTCTCAATTGCCGATAAACTCGGTTTCCGCGTCATAATCACAACGAACGGTACACTTTTATCCGAGCGTGGTGACGCACTCCTCGCCTCACCCTGCGTACACAAGGTGAATATATCCCTCCAGTCGTTTGAGGCTAACTTCGGCGGCATGTTAACGGATTATGTAAACCGATGTGCGACCTTTGCCGATAAAATAGGAGCGGCGGGAAAGCTGTGCGTCTTGCGATTGTGGAATGAGAATGGGCTTGATGCCCTCAACAGAGAGATAGAAGCCGAGCTTGAAAAGCGTTTTCCCAAACCATGGCGAACAAGCCGCCAAAGTCACGTTTTGAGAGAGCGGATTTTTCTCGAATCCGGAGAAAAGTTCGACTGGCCGGATATGCGGGCGAATGATGGGGGAGAGTGCGTGTTCTGCTATGCCCTGCGAGACCAGCTCGGTGTTCTTGTCGACGGTACGGTCGTTCCCTGTTGCCTTGACCATGACGGCGAGCTTGCACTCGGAAATCTATTTGATTCCGAGCTTGACGATATCCTCGCCTCCGAACGCGCACAGAAGATATACAGCGGCTTTTCCTCTCGTAAAGCCAGTGAGGCACTTTGCCGCCGATGCGGCTATGCACGCCGCTTTGATAAATAAGGGATTATAGCTATTTGCCTACCGTGGAGTTTACATAATATAATAAACGAATTAAAAAAAGAACCTGTATCCTTTGTGTACAGGTTCTTTTTTTTTGTTAGACAATACATAATATTATAT
>CAZBYU010000185.1:0-3502 GCA_964496235.1 uncultured Oscillospiraceae bacterium
GTATATGGCTTATCACACGCGGGTTTATCCTGTGGGGCATCGTGATACTGTGCATAGTATGCGCGTACATCATTTTGGTCAACATTTGGTTCAACCGCTGTGTGTCACTGCCGATAGAAAATCTGACCGGGTTTGCAAAGCGCATCGCCGAGGGAAGCTACGGAATAAAGCTGGAAGACAAGTATGTCAACGAGCTGGGCAGTCTGACAAGCGAGATAAACGACATGTCGGAAAAGGTGGCTGTGGCGGAAAAGTCGAGGACGGAATTCGTCTCGCAGGTATCGCACGAGCTGAGAACGCCGTTGACGGCGATAACCGGCTGGGCGGAGACCATCGCATATGACCCCGCCGTGCAGGGAGATTCCCTGCGGGGGATAAACATTATATCCAAGGAAGCTGAAAGGCTTACCGGCATGGTGGCGGAGCTGTTGGAGTTTACGCGCATTCAAGATGGTCGGTTTAACCTGAGAGTGGAGCTTATCGACATCGCGGCAGAGCTGGAGGACGCGCTTTTCACCTATGGAGAGCTATTGAAGCAGGCCGGTATGAAAGTAAACTACACCGAGCCGCCGACGGAGATCCCGCTCATTCCGGGTGACCCTGAGAGATTAAAGCAGGTATTCTCAAACCTTCTGGACAACGCCTCAAAGCACGGTGGAGACGGAGAGAAAGTTGATGTCGCGCTGTTCATGGACGCAAGCGGCGTACACATCACCTTCCGCGATTACGGACACGGCATACCCGAGGGCGAGTTGCCGCATGTGAAGGAGAAATTCTATAAGGGAAGCTCGAAAAACCGCGGAACAGGCATAGGTCTTTCCGTATGCGACGAGATAATCACCCGCCACAACGGCGAGCTGAAAATAGAAAACGCCGAGGGCGGCGGGTGCAAAGTATCCATAACACTGCCGCTGACGACGAATTAAAGCAGATTTTAAGGACTGAACTTTTATTATGGCAAACAAGGCAGAAAACAATAATTGCTCCTTTCGCACCTCTATAGGCGGTCAGGCTCTCATTGAGGGTATACTCATGAGAGGACCGAAAAAGCAGGCCATAGTATGCCGAACGGCGGACGGGCTTGTGGAAAAAACGGAGGAGCTTAAATTCATCAAGGACAAGTACCCCATACTCGGCTGGCCGTTTATCCGCGGGTGCGCCACGTTTATATCCTCGCTCGTCAAGGGCATGCAGGCACTTATGTATTCGGCGGAGCTTGTTCCTCTTGAAGAGCAGGGAGAGCCGGACAAAATAGACGCGTGGATAGAGAGACACTTCCCCGAGGACAAGGCACAAAAGCTTATTATAGGCGTGGCAGTTGTGATGGGTATCGCACTGTCTCTGTTCCTGTTCATTTTTCTGCCCGCATTCACCGTGGGGCTTATCCCCGCACTCAAGGCAAACCATGTTGTTCGCAACCTCTCAGAGGGTGTGGTGCGCGTCATCATACTGCTGGTTTATATGAAGCTCTGCTGTCTCTCTCCCGACGTAAAACGGCTTTTCTCCTATCACGGAGCGGAACACAAGACCATATTCTGCTATGAACACGGCAAAGAGCTGACCGTGGACAACGTCCGCACGGAAAGCCGCTTCCATCCGCGTTGCGGAACGAGCTTTCTTCTTGTCGTGGTGGTAGTGAGCATATTGGTAAACTCCGTGGTGAGGTCATCAAACAGCTTTGTGCGTATGGCGTTTCACCTGTTGCTTTTGCCGGTCGTGGTGGGTATAAGCTATGAGATAAACCGCTGGTGCGGGCTACATGACAACTGGCTTTCCGCCGCACTGTCCGCGCCGGGCAAGTGGCTACAGCACATGACGACAAACGAACCCGATGACGGTATGATCGAGTGCGCGATACGCGCCATGGAGCTTGTCATTCCCGAGGACAAGGGCAGTGACGAGTGGGGGCGATGAAAGGAAGAGCATGAAAACCTACAACGATATTTACCTTTCCGCACGAAACCTGCTACGGCAAAGTGGAATTGAGGCATACAACCTTGAAGCCAAGCTCTTGGTCGCTGGTGCGGCAGGGAAATCCGTCGAACAGCTTTTGCGCGACATGAACCTATACGCGAGCAACAAGATCGAAGATGTCGTGACGGACTATGTGGCACGGCGGCTTCGCGGCGAGCCGGTGGCATACATCGTAGGCTCTTGGGAGTTTTACGGATTGCCTATCATAACAACGCCGGACGTGCTTATTCCGCGCATGGACACAGAGGTTCTCGTTGACACGGCAAAGGAGCTTCTGACAGGCAAAAAGATGGACGCACGCATACTGGATCTTTGCTGCGGGAGCGGATGCATAACCTGCGCCGTGGCAACGGAGTTGCCCGCGACGCGCTTTGTGTCCGTTGACATCAGCGCAAACGCCCTGGAGATATGTCGCCGCAACCTCGCGGCAATGAAAATTTCGCCGAGAGTAATATGCATGCAGGCAGACGCGCTTTCCTCCGCACCGATGGGAATAGGCGATTTTGACATGATAATCTCAAACCCGCCGTATATCCCCTCCGAGGAAGTGAAGACTCTTGACGCATCGGTGAAGGACTTTGAGCCGGTGTGGGCTCTTGACGGCGGCACGGATGGGCTGAAGTTCTACAAGGCGATAATAAAATACTGGAAGTCACTGCTCAGGCAGGGCGGCTATCTCATGTTTGAGGTCGGCGAGGGTCAGGCTTCGGATGTACGCGAGATGTTGCTGACCGCCGGGTTTACATACACGGATACAAGAAAGGATACGCTCGGGGTTGACCGCGTCGTATTCGGCAGAATATAAGCAGGAGGATAAAAACATGGCAGAAAAGAAAAAAGTCCCCGCAGTTGTCGCGCCAGCAAGCTCCGACAGAAAAAAGGCACTTGAAACCGCAATAGCCAAGATAGAAAAGGACTACGGCAAGGGCACTATCATGCGCTTGGGCGACGATATATCCATCAACGTGGAATCGTTCTCCACCGGCTCACTCTCGCTTGACCTCGCGCTCGGCATAGGCGGTCTCCCCCGCGGACGCATTATCGAGATATACGGACCGGAATCCTCCGGTAAAACAACGCTGGCTCTGCATGCCGTCGCTTCCGCACAGAAGCTCGGCGGCGACGCGGCATACATCGACGTGGAACACGCGCTTGAGCCTGCATACGCACAGGCACTGGGCGTGGACATAAACTCCCTGCTCATTTCTCAGCCGGACACCGGCGAGCAGGCTCTGGACATTGCCGAATCCCTCGTGCGCTCAGGCGGTGTCGACGTGGTGGTAATCGACTCTGTCGCCGCACTCATTCCGCGCGTAGAGCTTGAGGGTGAGGTGGGCGACACTGTGGTCGGCGCACTTGCGCGTTTGATGAGCCAGGCGATGCGCCGCCTTGCGGGTGCTATATCCAAGAACAACTGCACCGTCATATTCATCAACCAGCTAAGGCAGAAAATCGGCGTGATGTACGGCAATCCCGAGACCACACCCGGCGGCTTGGCACTGAAATACTACGCCTCCGTGCGTATCGA
>CAZBYU010000186.1:0-3484 GCA_964496235.1 uncultured Oscillospiraceae bacterium
GTCTTTTCCTCCTCCGTGCGCTCCAAGGGCGGCGGCAGGGTGTCGCTGCCGCCGATGTAAAAAACCGAGGGTGGTGCAAGCCCCAGTATATTCATAAGTTGCTCACGCAGAAAGATAATTTGCGGTTTACATAACATATTATACTCCTTTCATGGAAACGATGATTGAATCGCCGAAAAAAAGATGACCATTGCGAAGAGCAATGTCGCTTCCTCGGTGTTTTCCGTTCTTCATATGATCCCCTCGTACCCGTCACCACTTACGGCGGGGCTTATCGCAACAAGCATTTCATGCTTTGCTCCGTCGACGCGCACCTCATCTGGGCGAAAGGTCGCAAGCAAGCCGGTGCTACCGACGGCGGAATACGGAATGAGTCGAAACCGCCCCGTGAGCATATCATATGCGCCTGATGCCTCCACAAGAGCGACGGCGTCCATACTCAATAGCTCCTCGCTCACTCCGAAAAGCGGGGAGGCAATATGCGGGCTGATGACCATGACCGGGGTCTCACTCACGGGGTCAACAAGCCTGTTGCCGCTGTCGACAAGCGCGATAAGCTCGCTCTTGTTCCTACAGAGTGACAGCTCCACATGTACCCGAGGCAACGCCGCCGTAGCAACGCGCCGCCGCATGACCCATGCGAGCAGCAGGTAGCACCCGGCGAAGGAGACAATCAGCGTCCGTGCGTCGAAGGCGGGATGACCGCCGGCAAGCTCTATCGCCCACATAAAGCCGCCGAATGCCGCCGACACCGCCAGGAATACTCCGCCGCACCTGAGCATGTGTGCCTCGCCGCCGAAGGCGATGACCCCCATGATAAGTCCCGCGCCGAGCTTTGCCGCCGGGAGGGAAAGTATGCCGAAGCCCGGCAGATATACCGCAACGGCATATAAACTGCCCACTGTGGCGGCGATGAGATACCGCCGTCTCCTCAGTATCACGCCGCAAACACGCCCCGTGCAGACAAGAAGGAGGTAGTCCGCGACGAGGTTGACGATGAAAAGCGCGTCTATGTAAATTACCTTCATGAACTCATTATACAGCACCGTCGGGGCGATAATTTGTCAATTGGGGAATTGTCAAAAAGGCTATCCTGTGGTAAAATCTTAGAGCGAAATATGAGAAAATTGCAAACTCGGCGTAAAGCCACCGTGAACGAAAAGAGAAAGGTGTGATGCAGTCATGTGGTTTTGGTTCGCGCTGATCGCGCTTTTATGCTGGAGCGGTTCAGACTTGTTTTCTAAAATCGGCTGTCAGGATGCGTCCGACAAATACAGCCATTTGAAGATGGTCACGGCGGTGGGCGTTGTGATGGGACTTCACGCCGCGTATGAGATCTTCGTCGGCGGGGTGGAGATAAACGGAGAAATTTTGCTCACCTATCTTCCGGTCTCGCTTTTATATATAAGCTCGATGGCAATGGGCTATCTGGGGCTGAGATATATTGAGCTTTCCATATCCTCTCCCATTTGCAACTCCTCCGGTGCTGTTGTGGCGGTGCTTACCTTTGCCACCGTCGGCATAAGTGATGAGCTTCCCCCTCTCGCACTTGTTGCAGTGGCGTTTGTGTGCCTCGGCGTTATCGCCCTCGGCATTACCGAGGCTAACGAGGATGAGGAGCTTCGCCGCGCACGTCAGGACGAATCGAACCACCACTACGCCAAAAGCTGGCTTGCCATAACCATACCTATAATATACTGCCTTCTCGATGCCCTCGGCACATTTGCAGACAGCCGTGTGCTGGAGGTTTTGAACGAGGATTCCGCTAATGTTGCTTATGAGCTGACCTTCCTGCTTGTCGGCATAGTGAGCGCGGTGTATGTCCTCGGCGTGAAAAAGCAGAGGCTTATCCCCAAGCAGGAAGCACCGAAGTATACCGGTGCCGTGTTTGAAACAATAGGTCAGTTTTTCTATATCTACGCGCTTGCCGACACCGAGCATGTTGCCTTTGCCGCGCCGATAATCTCCTCTTACTGCGTGGCGTCGGTGATATGGGGGCGTATCTTCCTCAAAGAGAAGCTTTCAAGGAAGCATTATCTTTCCATCGCACTTGTGGTCGTCGGCATTGTGATAATGGGTATACTCGATATATAACCGGGAGGAAAACAAAATGAACAGCATTTATAAGAGAGTTTTGATAAAGATAAGCGGAGAGGCTCTTGCCGCGGACAATAAGACCGGCTATGACTTCGACTTTGTCTCCCGCGTCTGCTCGGCGGTGAAAAAGTGCGCCGACGGCGGTGTGCAGTTCGGCATAGTCATCGGCGGCGGCAACTTTTGGCGCGGCGTGAAGGACGGCGCGGGTCATGTTGAACGCGTGAGTGCCGATCGCATGGGTATGCTTGCAACGGCGATGAACTGCCTTGCCGTAGCGGACGTTTTCAAACAGCTCGGTGCGGACGCACGTGTCATGACCGCTGTTGACATTCAGGGCGTGGGCGAGAGATACGACACCAAAAAGGCGATAGAACATCTTGAAAACGGCAAGATAGTTCTTTTCGGTTGCGGAACGGGTATGCCCTTCTTCTCCACCGACACCGCCGCGGCTCTTCGCGCCGCCGAGATCGGTGCGGACGCGATACTGCTCGCAAAGAACATCGACGGCGTTTACTCCGCCGACCCGCGCAAGGATGATACCGCCGTGAAGTTCGACGAGATAAGCTATGACGAGGTTCTTTCCCGCCATCTCGCCGTCATGGACTCCACTGCGACAAGCCTTGCCATGGACAATAATATTCCCCTCATTGTCTTTGCCCTTGCAGAGCCGGAGAACATAGGTCGCGTTCTCACCGGGGAAAAGCTCGGCACGACGGTGAAATAAAAATTCACAGTCTGTCACCGATAAATTCACAAAAACAAAAAAACACTATGATATTATACCGGAGGTAACAACATGTCTGACTATCAGGAATTTGAGGGCAAGATGAAAAAAACCTGCGAGGCTCTCAACACTCAGCTCGCAACTATTCGCGCAGGACGCGCAAACGCTGCCGTTCTCGACCAAATCCAGGTCGACTACTACGGCTCTCCCACGCCCATTCAGCAGCTTGCGTCTATCGCCACTCCCGACCCGCGCTCTCTGCTAATTCAGCCGTGGGACGCGTCTGTCCTCAAGGGCATCGAAAAGGCGATTCTCGCCTCGGAGCTTGGCATCAACCCGCAGAATGACGGGCGTATGCTGCGCCTTGTGTTCCCGCCGCTGACCGAGGAACGCCGCAAAGACCTTGTCAAGCAGACCAAGAAGTACGGCGAGGAGGCCAAGGTCGCCATCCGCAATATCCGCCGCGACGCTATCGACAAGTTCAAAAAACAGCAGAAGTCCTCTGCCATCACCGAGGACGATTATAAAGTCGCCGAGAAAGACATTCAGAAGCTGACCGACGATTTTATCAAGGAAATAGACAAGATCACCGACAAAAAGGAAAAAGAGCTTACTGAGATTTGACCTATACGGAGGACAGCTATGGCTCAAACCATTAAGGCG
>CAZBYU010000187.1:0-3470 GCA_964496235.1 uncultured Oscillospiraceae bacterium
AGCTTATACTGAGAAGATTTGCCGCTTCCGTCTATTCCCTCGAGGACAATCAGCTTTCCTTTAGGCATTGTCAATTCTCCTTATCGCGCCTTAGCCGGCGATTCTTTTCCAGAGTGCCGCGAGGATCATTCTGGGGATTTTGAGAGTTTGCTTCGGATTTTTCAAAAGGCGGGAGAAAAAGCCCTCTCCGCGCCGAGTCTCCGCGGGCTTACCGACGGCAAGGCAGACACCCACGTCAAGCTCCTCCGCAACATCATAAAGCCACAGCTCCTGCTTGGGCGAGGCAAGGCACACCAAAAGCAGCTCGGGTGCGGCGGCGTTTATTTCATCTATGATCTCCGTATCGTCGACAAACTGTCCATCTGCCGTTCCGGCGAGTCTTATGCCGGGGTAACGGGAGATAATGCCCTGTGCCGCGTTGCGAACACCCTTTTCACCGAAGCCCACAACGAAAACACTTTTTCCGTCAGCTCCGAGGCGGGCGAGAAGCGCGGAGGCAAAGTCCGCCCCGCTCATTTTATAGTGGAGAGGCAAGCCCAATACAGAGGACGCGATGAAGATGCCCTTATCACCGGGCAGTATGAGCCGCGCGGAACGCACAGCAGTCATGAGGCGTCGGCTTCGCCGCGCGTCGAGGGCAAGAGCGGAGTCCGGCGCGAGGATATATCCGCCGACGCGGGCATCGGACAAGCGCACGGTGCGCTCAACCGCCTCGGCAATGTCAATATCGGAATATTTTATTCCGAGTACGTTGATCTCGTTCATATTCTGCTGAATACCTCGCCTATTTTCTCGTGTATGACAAGGTCGGCATAGCTGTCATACGGGGTCTCGCTGAGATTTATGAGGACAAGCTTATTGCCCATATAGTAGTTTATAAGCCCCGCGGCGGGATAGACATTCAGCGACGTTCCGCCGACGATGAGAACGTCGGCATTGCGTATGTAGCTTATCGCAGAGCGCATGACGGCATCGTCAAGCGGCTCTTCATACAGCACGATATCCGGACGGATAACTCCGCCGCAGCTACACCTCGGCACACCGGTGCCGTGGTTTATCGTCTCCTCGGGGTAGCTTCTGCGGCAACGTGAGCAATAGGCGCGGAGAATACTGCCGTGAAGCTCCAGCACACTCTTGCTCCCCGCCGCCTGATGAAGCCCGTCGATATTCTGGGTGATAACGGCTTTAATCTTACCCTCCCGCTCAAGCTCGGCAAGGCGGAGATGTGCGCGATTTGGCTTTACCCCGTCGATGACAAGCTTTTCACGGTGGAAACGATAATACTCCTCCGGGTCACGGTCAAAGAAGCTTCGGCTCAATATGGTTTCGGGCGGATATCGCCACTGCTGGTTATAAAGCCCGTCAACACTGCGAAAGTCGGGTATGCCGCTTTCCGTACTCACACCCGCACCACCGAAAAAGACAATATTGTCACTCTGTTCTACTATCGCTTTCAATCTTTCGATTCCGCTGACCATGAAAACACCTCCCGAAGTGAAGTATGCCGTAATTAAATCGCCGCCTCAGTCTTTTCGCTTATGGAGTTATAGACCTCGGTGCAGTGGGCAAGGCTGAGTTCATTTTCGCGGCGGGTGACGAAGCGATAGGTCTCGTCGGAACACTTGTCCGCCATGGCGACAAGATATATCCTGCACGCTCTCACGCTCGCCATCGCAAGCTCCGCGCCCTCGCCGAGAAGCTGAACCGCCTCAGCGGGGCAAATCGCGGCAAGCTCGTCCATGAACTCAAGGCACTGACCCATCATGTTAATGATCTCGTTTGCAATGCATGCGGCGGGCTGACGCGCGGCTTCAATGTGACGCGCATCTCCCTCCTTCAACGCCTTTGCGAGAGGTCCACGGCTTTTAACGTCCTCATCAATGAGGTGTACCATATACTCTCTGAGCTTGTCGGCATTTCGGAGAATATAATCCACGCGTTCATTCTCCTGCGCCTCGGTCTTGGTGACGGCGGCGGCACGAGTGCACAGCGCGGCGGCAAGAGCGGCGGAATACGCCGCCGCCGAACCGACCTCTGCCTTAGATTCGGGGCAACTTATCGCCTTGGTGAACTCCTCGGCGTTTTTGTTCTTGAAAATCTCGATAACAAGCTTATCTGCCACGTTGATGCCCTCCTTTATTTTATTTACGCAGTTTATTCTCTGTTAAACTCTCTCAGGCTCAAGCCCTCGTTTTTCTGCAATGCCCAGTTTATACACCAATCGGACGTGAACAGGAGAAGGTTGTTCCCCTTGAAGTCCTGCACCCACTTGGTGTCACTGGTGAGGTTGAGGCGGGATATGTCGATATCCTCATTCTCGACCCAACGGACAAGCTCAAAGGGCATGGAGCGACGGCGGATATCCACGCCGTACTCGGTTTTGAGGCGGTATTCGAGAACCTCGAATTGCAACACGCCGACAACGCCGACAATGACCTCTTCAACGCCGGTATACGGCTCATGGAAAATTTGGATCGCGCCCTCTTGGGCAATTTGCATTATGCCCTTTTCAAACTGCTTGCGCTTCATTGTGTCCACACGCTCAACCGCGGCAAAATGCTCCGGTGCGAAGGTGGGTATACCCTCAAAGCATAGGTTTTGACCCTTTTCGCATATGGTGTCACCGATGGAGAATATGCCTGGGTCGAAAACGCCGATGATGTCCCCGGCATACGCCTCGTCGATGATGGCGCGTTCCTGCGCCATGAGCTGTTGAGGCTGAGCAAGGCGGAGGGGCTTGCCTCCCTGCACGTGGAAGTATTCCTTATCGCGCTCGAAACGACCGGAGCAGATACGCATGAAGGCAATTCTGTCGCGGTGCGCCTTGTTCATATTCGCCTGTATCTTAAATACAAAAGCGGAAAAATGCTCATCAAACGGGTCGACCACGTCCTCGCGCGAGATGCGCGGCAGGGGCGGCATGGTCATACGCAAAAAGCTCTCCAAAAAAGGCTCAACACCGAAGTTGTTGAGAGCCGAGCCGAAGAACACCGGGCTTAACCGACCCGAGCGAACCTTTTCTAGATCAAAGTCATAGCCCGCACCGTCTAAAAGCTCGATATCGTCGGTGAGGGTTTCGCGCAGACGGTAACCGATAAGCTCATCAAGCTTGTCGGTCTCGTCGAGAGTACACTCAATGGCACGGATCTTGCTCTGCCCTCGGTGGAATTCGTTAAACGCCAGAATCTCGCGGCGTTCGCGGTCATAAACGCCCTTGAAATCCTGTCCGCAACCGATAGGCCAGTTCATCGGATATGTGCCGATGCCGAACTCGTTTTCAAGCTCCTCCATCAAATCATAGGGGCTTCGTGCCTCACGGTCAAGCTTGTTGATGAAGGTGAAAATGGGGATATGGCGCATGGCGCAAATCTTAAAAAGCTTGCGCGTCTGCGGCTCAATACCCTTTGCCGCGTCTATGACCATGACGGCGGAGTCGGCGGCCATGAGGGTGCGGTAGGTGTCCTCGGAGA
>CAZBYU010000188.1:0-3455 GCA_964496235.1 uncultured Oscillospiraceae bacterium
GCTTTACGGCGTTCCCGCCGCAGGTACGATGGCGCACTCATGGGTTCAGATGTTCGAGAGCGAGTATGACGCATTCGTGGCGTACTGCAAGGCTTATCCCTCCAACGCCGTCCTACTCGTCGACACGTATAACACGCTCAAATCCGGCGTTCCCAACGCCATTCGCGCCTTCAACGAGGTTCTCAAGCCCCTCGGCATCACCAAGTGCGGCATTCGCCTTGACTCCGGCGACATGGCGTATCTCACCCAGCACGCCCGCGCCATGCTCGACGAGGCGGGGTGGACAGACTGCACCATTACGGTTTCAAACTCCCTTGACGAGCGGCTCATATCCGAGCTTTTGCGTCAAAACGCGAAGATAGACTCCTTCGGTGTCGGCGAGCGGCTTATTACCTCGTCGTCCACGCCGGTGTTCGGCGGGGTGTACAAGCTCTGTGCCGTGGAGGACGCGGCGGGGCAGGTTATCCCCAAGATAAAGGTCAGCGAAAACGTCGGCAAGATCACCAACCCCGGCTTTAAGAAGGTCTACCGCCTGTATAACCGCAAAACCGGCATGGCGGAGGCGGATTATATCTGTCTGCACGACGAGGTCGTTGATGACAACGCACCTTTAGAGCTTTGCGACCCCGACGCGCGTTGGAAGCGCAAGACCCTCACCGATTACCGCGCCGAGGAGCTTCAAAAGCCCGTCTTTGTCGCCGGTGAGCTTGTATATGCCGAGCCGACCCTTAAAGAAATAAAGACCCACTGTGCCTACTCCGTCAGCACCCTCTGGCCGGAGGTCAAGCGTTTTGACAACCCCCATCGCTACTATGTTGACCTCTCCCCCAAGCTCATGGAGCTGAAGGACAGCATGCTCGCGGAGTTTTCCCGCCGTGTGTGAAGCGTGCGTAACTGGCATTTGACAAAACCGTGATTTGCCTGTATTATAGATGTTCGTAATATTCTGTATTGAGGTACGCATATGTTAGACAGTGAAATCTACGGGCTTATTGTTGCCCTCGGCATACTTTTGGCGATGTTTTTCGTGGGCGTGTTCTGCGTGACCGTGAATGCGGACAATCTTCGTCTGCGCCGCAAATATAAAGATGATGAGTCCATGACCGAGTTCGTAAGAAAAGAGACTTTCAAGGGTCTCGCGCTCATCCTGCTCGAGCTTGCTCTTGCCGCGGCTCTCCTTCTCGTCAAAGCTACGCTTTTCAACTGAATCGTCATAAAGACAATAATGTTTTCACCCCTGTCATATGACAGGGGTGAATTTTTCATGTTTATGCTTATTCTGTTTCGCTTGTTTTCTCGCTTATTTCAAACTGCCGAGATACCCCTCGAGTATCAGGCTTGCGGCTACTGCGTCCACCGTGCGGCGGTGGGCGCGTTCCTTTTTCCCCGTGGCGTGGAGAATAGCGTGAGCCTCTATGCTTGACCGCCTTTCGTCCCACAGTGTCACGGGCAAGCCGCTCGCCGCTTCCAGCTCGGCGGCAAGCTCGCGGCTGAGCGCGGCGCGTTCACCCTCCGTGCCGTCCATGTTCTTCGGCAGACCAAGCACAAGATGACCCACCTCGCGCGATGCCGCCTCCTCGCATATTCGCTTCACCGCACGTGCGCGATCCCATTCCTGCATCGTCCACGCCTCGCCGCAAATAAGCCCTGTCAAATCCGACACCGCAAGACCTATTCTTGCGTCGCCGTAATCTATCGCCATAATTCGCATTTCGTCTTGCTCCTCACTTCAAGTCAAAGCAGGCGCGTATCTCACCCGCCATGTACAGCGACCCCACGGCGCATACCGCGCCGTCAGCACCTGCCGCGTCCTGTGCCGCGGCAACGCCCTCCCGTATGCTCTCCGCCACATGCACCGGCTTTCCGAAGCGTTCAAGGCACTTGCCCAACTCCTCCGCCGCCAATGCGCGGACGCTGTCCGGCGTAACACAGACATATTCGTCCGCCGCGGTGTTCAATATCTCCGTCAGGCTCTCATAGTCCTTGTCCGCCAGCACACCCACCAGCAAAACCCGCTTTCTCTCCGGGAAATAGTTCATCAGGTTTTCCGCCACGGTCTGCGCGCATTGCGGGTTGTGTCCGCCGTCGACGATGAAATACGGCTCTTCCCCCACAAGCTCGAATCGCGCCGGCCAGCTCACAGCATACAGCCCATGCTCCACATCGCTCTGTTCCAGCCTCCAGCCTCGCTCACGCAGTACCTGCACGGCTTCTATCGCCACTGCGGCGTTTTTTCTCTGGTGCGCTCCCAGCAGCGGCAGGGCGTAGGCATCGTCGCGGTAGGTGAACACCTGTCCGTCAAGGCTGTCAAACTCGCCGAGTATCTTTGAAAAGTCCGCCGTGTGCAGACGTGCGTTTTGCTTTTCGCATTCCTCGCGTACAACCTCCGTCACGCTCGCGCTCTGTTCATATAGTACCGCGTCGCACCCGGGCTTTATTATTCCGGACTTTTCCCACGCGATTTTCTCCACGCTCTCGCCAAGCACCGCCGTGTGGTCAAGCCCGATGTTCATTATCACCGCGACCTCCGGCGAGTCTATCACGTTCGTCGCGTCGTACCTTCCGCCCAGACCGACCTCCAGCACCACAATGTCGCACTTCTCCTCCGCAAACCACAGTAGCCCCGCCGCCGTCATCAGCTCAAACTCGGTGGGGTGTTCGTCCATCGCGTCGGCAAGCGGCGCAACACGCGTGACTATCTCCGCAAGGCGGTCGGGGTCTATCTCCTTGCCGTTTATACGCATACGCTCCGTAAAGCGGGCAAGGTACGGTGAGGTAAACAGCCCGGTTTTGTACCCCGACGCTTTCAGTATCGACGCGAGCATCGCCGACGCACTGCCTTTGCCGTTCGTTCCCGCCACATGAACATATTTCAGCCCCTTTTGCGGTTCACCGAGACGGCACAATAACTCGCTCACGCGCTCCAGCCCCGGCTTTGAGCCGTACCATTCCGTACCGTTTATGTATTCAAGTGCCTCGTTGTAGTTCATCTTTGTGTCTCCTTGTCGCCGTGTGTACGCTTTCCGTGCGCTGTCTGAGTCTCCGTGCTTTTTGCTCTGTCTGCGTTGCCGTGCTTTTTTTACTATGTCTGCGCCGCTGTCTATCGGACTCTTTCGCGCCACTGTGCCTCCGTCTCTTTCCGTGTTGCAGTGGTTCCCGCGCTTTCGCATTGTGCCTCGCACTATGCCCGTGTCGCAATTCGCTATGCTCTGTTTGCACAGCCTCGCATAATACTCTTTCTGCGTCACTATACCACGTTTCCCACGCTCACGCAAGAAGTCCTTGTCGGCTTCAAGCCCCAACAGCAAGTAAAAAAGTCATCTTTGCACACAAATTGCTCCCATACGTAATCTTGCTCTTGATTTTTTGCACGGTATTGGGTATAATGTCACAGCACAAACGAATATATGCAGCGGTATCGAAGTGGTTATAACGGCCCTGACTCGAAATCAGGT
>CAZBYU010000189.1:0-3440 GCA_964496235.1 uncultured Oscillospiraceae bacterium
TCGCGGGTGTGTTCTGGGGCAGTATGGGGCTTTTCGTCCGCGCACTGACGGAATACGGCTTCAATTCCATTCAAATAGTCGCCCTGCGCTTGAGCGTTGCGGCACTTGTGTTCATCGCGCTCAGTCTCGCGCTCGGTCGCGGCAAATGGCGCATTTCGGTGCGGGATATCCCGCTGTTTCTCGGTCTAGGTCTCGGAAGTATACTCTTTTTCACGGTATGCTATTTCACCGCCATCGGCATGATGACGCTCTCTGCCGCCGCCATTTTGCTTTATACCTCGCCGATATGGGTCATGCTGATGTCCTGCCTTTTCTTCAAGGAACGTATCACTCTCACAAAGCTTGCCGCGCTTTTGTGTGCTTTCGGCGGGTGTGTGCTGGTTTCCGGCGTGAGCGGCGGCGGGATCAGCACGGCGGGGCTTCTTATCGGACTATGCTCCGGCATAGGCTACGGGCTTTACAGCATACTCGGCTCTGTCGCGCTGAAAAAGTATCCTCCGCTCACCGTCACCGCCGGCACGTTCACCGTTGCCGCAATAGGCGCGTGGTTTGTCTGCGCTCCGGGAGAGCTTGTCGGCACACTCTCTCTTTGCCCCGACCTCGTCGAGCTTATTGTGCTTATAGTTATCACCGGCGTTGTCACTGCGGTCGTTCCCTTTGCCGCATATACCGTCGGTCTTAAATACACCGAGCCGGGACGCGCCGCAATTCTCGCCACGGTCGAGCCTATGGTTGCCACGCTCTTCGGTGCGGCGGTGTTCGGCGAGGCGATAACCCTCTCCTCCGCCCTCGGCGTGTTGCTTATCCTCGGCGCAATAGTTCTGCTGAATGTACGAAAACGGATACGGATATAGATTAGATATGAAAAAAGTCACTTGCGTAGGCAAGTGACTTTTTTGTTCGTAAAAATGCACGTTAAAAGGCTGCTACAAACAAAAGAGCTTTAACATAAACGAAAGAAAACTAATACGTCAAAAACCCGAAAGCCGTTGATAAAACAAGAAAATCCCGCAGTCTCATCGACTGCGGGATTCTTCAAATATGGTGGACGATACAAGACTCGAACTTGTGACCTCCCGCACGTCAAGCGGATGCGCTACCAGCTGCGCCAATCGTCCATGCTCTCTTCAAGCAAGGGGTATTCTACACTATGCGAATGCAATTGTCAAGAGTTTTTTTCAAAAGTTTTAAGCGTGTGAAAAATGCACACAAAAAATGGTGTATCCCGGTATGATCACAGATTGCACGAGGGGATAAAACCAAAAGAGCCTGCCTGTGGCAGACCCTTTTGATTGAAAGTTAAATGTCGTTTTCGAGAAAGCGGTGATCAAACCGTTGCTATATGTGGTGTGTGCTGTCTGCGGTTTGCTCCGAGCTTTCTTAAGTAGGGAAGATGATCAGTTGACGCAGTACACCGTTACTGACTGCTCCACGCCGAACGCGGAAACCGTCACTCTGACGCCGCCTGCGATAGTGCCGATGATGGCTACATCACAGCTTTGCGTGTCCTCGCTGGGTGTGAGCGTCACTATGCTGTCGTCGCTGACGGACCATGTGAACTTAACGCCCTGTACGGTCATCGGGTACGGTGTTGCCGTCAGCTTGACAACCTCGTTGTTGCTCAGATGCATCGTGAAGTTGTCGATCGTGTTCTCGTAATTCTTGATCTCAATCTTTTCAAGCGACGGTGTGGGTGTGGGAGAGGCGGAAGGGGCGGCCTCAATCTGAGGCAGGTTATTTGTCACGGCAATGGGTGCCGTAACAGTGGATACCACTTTGTCCGCGCTGTCAAGACTGGTGGATACCATGACGATAACGGCAAGTATAACCGCCACTACCAATATCAAACCGAAAATCATTTGCCATTTAGTGTTCGTTTCCGCCCGCTCATAGGAGGCAGTGCCTTTGACTGTCCCCGGGGTGGTTCCGGGTGCGCGCGTGCTTTGCGTAACCCTGCGAGTTCCACAGCTCGGACAGCGGCTACGCATTGAGGAAAAGGTTTCCCCGCAACGACGGCATTTAACTTCAGGAATCATGCTCATTTACAAGTTCCTCCTCGTTCTATGTAGATAGTATCGGCGGCAAGGAAATGTGCATTGGCTTGCCGCCTGTCTCAATAGAATCCTATAAATAATACAACTAATTGCGCTTTTAGTCAAGCCTTGAGGTACACTTTTGCCGTTTTTAAGCGGGAAAATCGGTCGTTTTTCCCCACCACGCCCCCAATTTTGCGTCTTTTTCACATTAAACGGCAAAATACGTGCGGCAGGATAAGTCTTTCTCACCACAATGTCGGTATTCTGAATACGGCGTTTTTGCCTGTGTATGCGTTTAGTATTGAAAAAATACGTCAACGGTGTTAATATGTTATCGGAATAAAGTGAAAAAATAGGAACGGAGAAGATATTATGGGCAAAAACATAACCCGCATTGTCCTCACAGGCGGTCCTGCCGCGGGGAAAACCACTCTTATAAGCCGCATATTGAAAGAGTTCAAAACGGAAGACGGTTGGCGCGTTATCATCATTCCTGAGACCGCGACGGAGCTTATCTCCGGCTTTGGCATAAAGCCGTTCGGCGATTGCGTGACGATGGAGGAGTTTCAGTATTTTGTCATATCCGACCAGCTCCATAAGGAAAAGCTTGCCCTCGGTGCGGCGAAGATCGTGCCGGAGGAAAATGTCCTCATCGTGTATGACCGCGCCGTGCTTGACGATAAGGCATACATAAGTGACGAGCAGTTTAAGGAGACCCTTGCCCATTTCGGACGCACAGAAGAGGACGTTTTGCGCGGATACGATGCAGTGCTTCATCTTGTCAGTTGTGCAAAGGGCGCGGAGTTTGCCTATAACTTCGGCAATGCCGCTCGCTATGAAAGCGTTGAGGTTGCCCGCGAGAAGGATGATTTGACCCTTCACGCATGGAGCCGTCATCCGAATCTGCATATCATAGATAACTCCGTTGACTTTGATAACAAGATAAACCGCGCCATGTCAGCGGTCTTTGCTCTCGTCGGTCAGCCCGCACCGCAGTCGGCAAAGCGTAAGTATCTCATCTCCATACCTGACACCGCGTATCTTGTCGACACGCTCGGTGCCGTCGCAATGCACATGATGCAGACCTACCTCGCCCCCACCAAGCCCAATGTCGAACGGCGCATACGTCAGCAGAAAAGTGGCAATGAGTACCTTTATTTTTACACCGAAAAGCGTCTCGGCGATGACGGTCGGCGTTGGGTGACCGAGCGACCCATATCCGAAAAAGAGTACGTGGCATATCTCATGGAGGGCGATGTGAGTCTGCATAGCGTCCGCAAGACAAAGTACCGCTTTACTTATGACAATAGACGCATGGAGGTCGATGTATATCCCTTCTCTGCGGACAAGGCGATACTATTTGTCTATGACCCCGCGCAGCACGGCGCGTCTGTTCCGTCCGAG
>CAZBYU010000190.1:0-3437 GCA_964496235.1 uncultured Oscillospiraceae bacterium
TTGGAGCATGGTGCGACGCATTACACCCACTGGTTTCAGCCCATGACCGGCATAACCGCCGAAAAGCACGACAGCTTTATCAAAAATGCCGGTGGCGGTCGTGTTATAATGCATTTTTCGGGTTCTCAGCTTGTCTGCGGTGAGCCTGACGCGTCCAGCTTCCCTACGGGCGGGCTTCGCGCCACGTTTGAAGCCCGCGGATACAGCGCATGGGATCCCACGGCATTTGCGTTCATAAAAGACGGAAGCCTCTGCATTCCGACGGTTTTTTGCTCATACGGCGGTGCAGCTCTCGACAAAAAGACTCCGCTTCTGCGTTCAATAGAGAGCGTCAACCGCGAGGCTGTGCGCGTGTTGCGCCTGTTCGGTGATGAAACGGTCGAGCGTGTCACGCCACAGGTCGGTGCGGAGCAGGAGTATTTCCTCATCGACAAGGAGATGTTCGACAAACGCGAGGATCTTCGTCTTTGCGGGCGTACTCTGTTCGGAAGCAAGCCGCCCAAGAGTCAGGAGCTTGACGACCACTATTTCGGCGTTATCCGTCCGCGCGTTGCCGAGTATATGCGCGATCTCGATGAAGAGCTGTGGAAGCTCGGGGTTTTGTCCAAAACAAAGCATAACGAGGTTGCCCCATCTCAGCACGAGATGGCACCGATTTTCACCGATGCCAACACCGCAAGCGATCAGAACCAGCTTGTCATGGAGACGATGAAAAAAGTCGCCGAAAGGCATGGCATGGTGTGTTTGTTGCATGAAAAGCCTTTCGCAGGTGTCAACGGCTCGGGTAAGCACATAAACTGGTCACTATCCACCGACAAGGGAGAAAACCTCTTCTCTCCGGGCAAAACACCCAGTCAGAACGCGGCGTTCCTGCTGTTTTTGGCGGCGTTTGTAAAAGGCGTGGACGAGTATCAGGAACTGTTACGTTGCTCGGTTTCCTTTGCGGGAAACGACCATCGCTTGGGCGCACAGGAAGCTCCTCCGGCTGTAATATCTGTCTCTCTCGGTGCGGAACTGGAGGGAATCGTTGATGCCATTGTCGAAGACCGTGGATATTCCGAGCTTGAAAAGCGTTCACTGAGGATCGGCGTTGATGTTTTGCCCTCTATTCCTCAGGATACCACTGACCGCAACCGAACCTCGCCCTTGGCGTTCACAGGCAATAAGTTCGAGTTCCGTATGGCGGGGTCAAGCCAGTCTATCGCAGGACCTATAACCGTCCTCAATGCCGTTATGGCAGATGAGTTGAGCCGTTTTTCGGATGAGCTTGAAAATGCCGATGACTTCAACTCGGCACTGCACAACATCATAAAACGTGCCTTTGCCGAACATCGTCGTATCATATTCGGCGGAAACGGCTATGATAAATCGTGGCTGATTGAGGCGGAAAAGCGCGGTCTTGCCAACCTCGCAAATACTGCCGAGGCTCTGCCGAAGTACATTCTTCCCAAGAATATTGAGCTTTTGACACGGCAGGGTGTTTACACCTATGAGGAGATAATGGCGCGGCATGACATCCATATCGAAAAGTATTGCAAGGTCATTCACATTGAAGCCGCGACGCTTGTTGATATCGTTCAGCACGAGATACTAAACGCCGTAAGTGCCTATCAAGCGCGTCTCTGCGGCAATATCTCTGCGAAGATATCCGTGCTTCCCGGTGCGCCGCACGCAGTTGAAGGTGCGCTCGTGAACGCTCTTTGCATACTAAATGATGAGCTTTTTGAGAAGACGATCGAGCTTAAAACTGCACTGGAAACCATTAGCTCCACAGCCTCAAATGAAGAGCTTTTGGAGTATTACCATACTACGGTTGAAAAGAAAACAGCTGAGGTTCGTGCGCTTATAGATAAGCTTGAACAGCTCACCGCAACGGAATATTGGCCGTATCCCACTTTTACGGAGCTTTTATTCTCGGTTTGATAAAAAAGATTCTCCATCTGACGATGGAGAATCTTTTTTACAGCCCCGCCTCGGGGAGACAATGCATCTGAGTTACGCCGAGTACGCGGAAGCCCTCTGCCTGTCCGAAGAAAGAACGAAGCCCAAAGTCTGCCGCGCGTAGCTTGATGTAAAGAGTTATCGACTTTGCGTCGGAACACCCGGTCGGAAATTGGGTAAGATGGTTTGCAAAAATTGCATCAATTTGCCTTGAGACATAACCCGTGGTTTTCACAAAACAATTCGGACGCGCCGTCATGTAATAGGCAAGTACCGACACATCTGCACTATCCGCGCCGTATTCATGTGCAATCTCGCTGTATGGCATGAGATAAGCCGCACGGCGCACGGCTTCGCCGACATTGAGATGGTCAATGTGGCATTCACTGTCAACGCATGGGTCGGGTGCGAATACAACCTGTGGTTTCACCTCGCCGATGACGTGCATGATAGTACGCATCAGCTCGGCCTTGTCGTAAAGCCCTCCGTCATGAAAGCCGAGAAAACGCACGTCGGTCACTCCGAGTGCGTCAGCAGAGGCTTGTGCCTCTTCCTGCCGTATTGACACGAGAGAATCCGGTGTCGTTCCGTGCGGTGCGTTTTGAAGTCCGAAGCGTCCGTCAATGCAGACAAGAAAGCTCACTTTCTTTCCCTCGGCGGCAAGTTTTGCCGCCGTTGCGCCCGCGCCGATCTCAATATCGTCCGGATGAGGACCGATGAAAAGAAAGCTCTCATACTTTTCAAGCTTCGGAATAGGTGCGGCAAGCTTCAGAGCAAGGTGCGTCAGGCTCATGCCTGTACCTCCTTGCGAGCTTCAAGCTCTGCACAAATACGCTCATATTCCTTCTCATCAAGCGTGTAACGCTTTTTATACAGCAGATACGAGGCAAACATAAATACAAATGGGATTACAGTGATACAAAGTAAAAGCCCGATTTTCTGCTCCGATTGTACATTGGAAATAACACCGGCAATCTCGTTGAGCTTTTGAGCCTCGGTTATATCGCCCATAGAGGTCATCTGCTCGAGAGATGAAATCTCATTGGTGTAGCTGAGAACGCCGAAAACTATGTAACACACATATGTTATTACAGCAACAAGCGCGGACGCGAGCTTTGTCAAAAACGGACGGAGAGATGCAATGATGGCATCGTCCCGCTCCCCATGCTTTAGCTCGTTATACTCAACGGTGTTGAGTATGGAGATCATCATTATAAGATAAAAGCTGTACTGACCGAAATTTGCAAGCATGTATCCCACTGTAAACAGCCAGCATTTGAGTGACGGATTTGTCGACGGCATGAACGCACCGATTACAAACATTGCGGCATAGCCGACGACGGCAATAACTGTCATGATACCCATGAGCGGTTTTCTGTCAATTTTCCGGGATATTGCGGGGTACAGTACCATCAAAACCGCCGTTGCGGCAAGACCGAAGGTGGAGAAGTTTGAATAATATCCGCCCTGATAACCGAGGTCGAAGTATATATAGG
>CAZBYU010000191.1:0-3369 GCA_964496235.1 uncultured Oscillospiraceae bacterium
ATAATGAACTATAAGGGCAGTGGCATGTCCGTCATGGAGATGAGCCACCGCAGTGCCGTCTTTCAGGAAATCTTTGACGAGACCAAGGCGAAGCTGAAAGAGCTGTTGAACGTTCCCGATACGCACGAGGTGCTTTTCCTGCAAGGCGGGGCGACACTGCAATTTGCCGCGATACCGATGAACCTCATGCACTCCGGCGCGGCATATTACGCCGTCACCGGCAACTTCTCCGCCAAAGCCGCACGTGAGGCGGCAAAGTACGGCGAGGTTCACATCGCCGCCGATACCACCCCCACCGGGCATGACCGCATCCCCGCTCAAACCGAGCTTAAACTAAGCCCCGATGCCGATTATTTCTACTACTGCGCCAATAACACCATCTACGGCACGGAATGGCACTATACGCCGAGGGTGAACGCGCCCTTGGTGTGCGACATGTCCTCGGACATTCTTTCAAAGCCGATAAACGTTGCCGATTACGCGCTTATCTATGCCGGGGCGCAAAAGAACATGGCACCCGCCGGGCTTACGGTGGTGATAATCGACAAGCACGTTACCGGACGTGAAATGGCGATAACGCCGGAGATAATGAGCTATAAAACCCTGATAGACAAGGATTCCATGCTCAACACGCCGCCTTGCTGGTGCATATACATGCTCTCTCTCGTACTCGACTGGGTTCGCGCCGAGGGCGGTCTTGCGGCGATGGAGACGCGGCGGCGGGAACGCGCGGGGATAATATACGATGTGCTTGATAACAGCCGCCTGTATATCCCGCATGCACAAGCTGATTCCAGAAGCTTTATGAATGTCACGTTCAGAACCCCCTCGCCGGAGCTGGACGCGGAGTTTATAAAGGGCGCGGTAGAGCGTGGCTTGGTCAACGTCAAGGGTCACAAGCTTGCCGGGGGCATGCGAGCGTCGCTTTATAATGCCATGCCGCTTGCCGGTGCGAGGGAGCTTGCCCGCTACATGAAAGAATTCGAGGTGCAAAATGTTTAAGATAAAAACCATGAACGCAATTTCCCCCGTCGGTCTCGACACTCTCAAACGCCTCGGCTGTGAGGTGAATGCGGACGAGACCGCGCCGGACGGAATGCTCATACGCTCGGCGGAGCTTCACGGCTATGACTTCAACCCCGAGCTTCTTGCCATTGCCCGCGCCGGTGCGGGGTACAATAATATACCCATCGACGATTGTGCCGAGCGCGGTATTGTCGTTTTCAACAGCCCCGGCGCGAATGCCGAGGCCGTCAAGGAGCAGGAGCTGTGTTCGCTCGTCATGGCATCGCGCGATGTCCTCGGTGCGATAGACTGGGTCAAAACCATTGCCGACCGCGGCGAGGAGATACCGAAGCTTGTCGAAAAGGGCAAGTCTCGCTTTTCCGGTCCCGAGCTTTTAGGGAAGACCCTGGGCGTTGTCGGTCTCGGCGCGGTGGGTGCGCTGGTGGCGAATATCGCGCTCGAACTCGGCATGACGGTGTATGGGTATGACCCCTTCATGTCCGTCGATGCCGCGTGGCAGCTCTCCCGCGAGGTCATACGCTGTGAGAATATCGAGGATATTTACGCCAGCAGTGATTATATCAGCATTAATGTCCCCTATACCGACGAGACCCACCACATGTTCAATGCTGACGCCTTTGCCAAGATGCGCCGCGGCGTGAGAATAGTGAACGAATCCCGCGCCGAGGTGGTGGACGATGTCGCCATGACGGCGGCACTTGAAGAGGGTATAGTTGCCCGCTATGTCACGGACTTTCCCAACGAGACCATTTTGAAGGCGAAAAACGTTATCGCCATGCCGCACCTCGGCGCGGTCACGCCCGAGAGCGAGGATCGCTGTGCGGATATGGCGGCAAAGGAGCTTTACGATTACCTGCTCAACGGCAATATCAAAAACTCCGTCAACCTCCCGAACGCCTCTCTTTCCCGCATGGGCGTGTGCCGCCTTTGCGTCATTCACCGCAACGTACCCCGCATGCTCACCCGCATACTCGATTTCATAAGCGACAGAGACATCAACGTCGAACACATGATAAACAAGCCGCGCGGCAAGTATGCCTATACAATAGTGGACCTCGGAGACGCGATAGACGGCGAGGTTGCCGACGCTATTTCCGACATGGCGGACGTTTTGCGTGTGCGTGTGCTGTTTTGAGGTAGACGCATGACGGAAAAGCTTTATTATTCGGACAGCCACCTTTCCCGCTTCACTGCCTGCGTTGTCGACTGCCGAGAGGAAAAGGGCGGCTTCCGCGTCGCGCTTGATAAGACCGCCTTCTTCCCCGAGGGCGGCGGACAGGCGGCGGATACGGGGCGTATAGGCGAGGTGAGTGTTCTCGATGCACACGAGCGCGGCGGCATTGTCTGGCACTATACAGACGCGCCTGTTGCAGTCGGCACGGAGTGTGAATGCGAGGTAGACTTTGAAAAGCGTTATCGACGTATGCAAAACCACTCCGGTGAGCATATAGTCTCCGGCATTACCCACACTCTGCACGGCGCGGACAATGTCGGCTTCCACATGGGTGCGGAATGCATGACCATCGACTTTGACAGGGAGCTTGATTGGAACGAGCTTATGGAGATCGAACGCCGCGCAAACGAGGCAGTTTGCGCAAATCTCCCCATAATTGCCACGTTTCCCGACGAGACCGACCTGAAAACTTTGCAATACCGCAGTAAACTCGAGCTTACGGAAAATGTCCGCATTGTCGAGATTCCCGGTATAGATGTCTGCGCCTGCTGTGCGCCTCACGTGTCGCATACCGGAGAGGTGGGGCTTATAAAAATTCTCGACTCCGTCCGTCATCGCGGCGGAGTGCGTGTGAGCCTCGTGTGTGGCATGGACGCGCTCGACACTGTCCGCAATATGCAAAAAAACGTCACCGAAGCCGGACGACTGCTCAGCGCGAAGCGCGGCGAGGTCTCCGCGGCGGTTGAGCGGGTTTTGGCGCAGGAGCAGACTCTCAAAGTGCGTGTTGCCGCGCTGGGCATGGCGTATGCACGTCGGCTTGCCGCGACGGAGAAAGCCCGCGAGGGGAATATCTGCGTTTTTGACAATGTCCTCGATGAGGTCGCCCTGCGCGAGCTTGTCAATCTTCTCGCCGATAAATGCACCGGCTATGCCGCGGCGTTTTCGGGTGACGATGAGCAAGGTTATAGATATATTGTCGGCTCGCGCCATGTCGACCTGCGCCGAGCCTCCCGCGACATAAACGCCGGCATCGGCGGTCGCGGCGGCGGAAAGCCGGAGATGATAGAGGGTCGTGCTTCCAAGTCCGCCGCAGAGATACGCGAATTCATAGAAGATAAACTCGATTAGACAAATCAGTCAAAATTGTATAACAATTTTCTCAAAAAAAG
>CAZBYU010000192.1:0-3321 GCA_964496235.1 uncultured Oscillospiraceae bacterium
CATCGACTGCGGCGCGAACGTCGAGTGTACGGCGGAATATCTCCTTCAATTTGCATTTATGGGCAGCTTTTATGCCAAAAAGCTCATGGGCTGTGACACGCCCCGCGTCGGTCTTTTGAATGTCGGCACTGAGGATACAAAGGGCGGCGCACTCCAGCATCAGGCGTTTGCTCTTATGAAAAAGGCACACGAGGAGGGCAGAATAAATTTCATCGGCAATGTCGAGGGAACGGATGTGTTTGCCGGCAAAGCCGAGGTTGTCGTGTCCGACGGGTTTACGGGCAATGTCCTTTTGAAGACCACCGAGGGCGCGATAAAGTTCATGATGAACGCGCTTAAAGGCGTTTTCTATAAGAATACCGTCAATAAGCTTGCCGCCGCCGTTTTGAAAAATGACCTTGCCGCCATGAAAAAGTCCATGGACGTCAACGAGGTCGGCGGCACCGCGCTCATCGGCATTTCAAAGCCGGTCGTAAAGGCGCACGGCTCGTCAAATGCCGCGAGTATCTTTTCCGCGGTGCGTCAGGCGGTCAAGTTTGCAGAATCCGGTCTCATCGCGGACATAAACGAGAACATAGAATACATGAAGCTGAAGGGCGACGGCGAAAATGAACAGGCTTGAAGCGAAAATAGGCTATACCTTCAAAGACAAACAGCTTCTTATAACCGCACTTACGCATTCGTCCTATGCCAATGAGCATCACGGCGATGTGCAAAGCTATGAGCGGCTTGAATTTCTGGGCGACTCCATACTCGGTCTCGTCACGGCGGACTTTCTCTATCATCATGAGCCGAAGCTCCCCGAGGGTCGCATGACGCGTCTTCGCGCCGAGCTTGTGTGTGAGACAAGTCTCCATTCAGTCGCGCTTGAACTCGGTCTGGGCGAGTATATGCGCCTCGGTCGTGGCGAGGAACACACCGGCGGGCGTACCCGCGCCTCCATTCTTGCCGACATGGTCGAATCCGTCATTGCCGCAATGTATATTGACTCCGGCAGTATCGACGAATCCCGCCGTTTTGTCATTGAGCGCGTACTATCCCATGCGGAGCTGGATGAGAAGCACCGCTCTGCCGACTATAAGACCAGGCTTCAGGAGCTTGTGCAGAAAAATGCCGGCGGTCGCGTGAGCTATGAGCTTATCGGCGAGACAGGACCTGACCATTGCAAAACCTTTTCTTATCGCGTTTACGTCAACGGCGAACCCGCCGGAGAGGGTAGCGGCAGGACAAAAAAAGAGGCCGAGCAGATGGCGGCGGGGTGTGCGTTGGAGGCGTTGAACGCATGAGTGCGCGTGAATGTGTCATTCCGGTGTTCGTGCCGCATCTCGGCTGTCCGAACGACTGCGTTTTCTGTAACCAGCGCAGAATCTCCGGCACTACCAAGCCTGCCACCGCCGAAGATGTTGATAAAGCAATAGATGCCGCAGCCGCCTTGCTCCCCGCCGGGGCAAAGCGGCAATTGGCGTTTTACGGGGGGAGCTTCACCGCCATTCCCGTGCGGGATCAGCTCGCGCTTTTGTCTGCGGCAAAGCGCAGAATGGATGCGGGTGATATCCACGCCCTGCGCCTTTCCACTCGCCCCGATGCGATAGACGGTGCGGTGCTTAAACGCCTTGAAGAATATGGGGTGGAAACGATTGAGCTTGGGGCGCAGTCAATGTGCGATGAGGTTCTCACACTCTCCGGGCGCGGTCACACCGCACTTGATGTGGAAAATGCCTCTCGCATGATAAAGTCGGCGGGCTTCCGCCTCATTTTGCAGATGATGACCGGACTTCCCGGTGATACGAAGGCGCGTTCCGTTGAGACTGCACGGCGTATAATCGCACTGAAGCCGGACGGCGTTCGCATCTACCCCACGGTCATCGTGCGCGATACCGCGCTTTATGACCTCTGGTGCGCCGGGCTTTATGAGGAGCATACCGTCGACACCGCCGTTGACTATTGTGCCGAGCTGGTTCCGCTCTTTGATAGGGCGGACATACCGATAATACGCATGGGGCTGAACCCGACGGAGGAGCTGTCGGGCGGTGCGGCGGCAGGTGGGGCATATCACCCCGCACTCGGCGAGCTTGTCAAGTCGCGCATCATGCTCGACTCGGCACGCGGTGTTCTCGCCGCGGCGCATATCCCTCCGCACTCCGCCGTCACTCTCGCTGTCAATGCCAAGCGCGTCAGCCAGATGACAGGTCAGCATAAATCCAACATCTCGGCACTTACGGAAGAATTTGACCTTGTCTCGCTCAAAATCCGACCCGCCGATATGCCGGAGGGGGATATTGCAATTGTTTCGGTTGAAACGGGAGAAAAAGTATAGTATAATATATCGTTAGCGTTTTTATTAAGAGTATTGAGGTTGTTCATTTGTACTTAAAAGCATTGGAGATACAGGGCTTCAAATCCTTCGCGGAGAAGACCCGGCTCACATTTGAAAAAGACATAACTGCCATCGTCGGTCCGAACGGCTCGGGAAAGTCGAACATTTCCGACGCTATCCTTTGGGTCATGGGCGAACAGCGCACAAAGGCATTGCGCGGTAGCAAGATGGAGGACGTTATCTTCGGCGGCACCGAAAAGCGCGGTGCATTGGGCTTTGCCCAGGTCAGCCTTATCATAGATAACTCCGCCCACATCTTCCAAAGCGACAGCAGTGAAATCATGCTCACCCGCCGCTATTACCGCAGTGGCGACAGCGAGTATTATATCAACAAACAGCCCGTGAGATTGAAGGATATAAACAGCCTTCTCATGGACACGGGTCTCGGTCGTGACGGATACTCCATCATCGGTCAGGGGCGCATTGCCGACATTGTCTCTTCCAAAAGTGCCGACAGGCGCGAGATATTCGAGGAGGCCGCCGGCATATCGCGCTATCGCTACCGCAAAGAGGAAGCGGAGCATAAGCTTGCCAAGACCGAGGAAAACCTACTGCGTATAAACGACAAGATCGAAGAGCTTGAAATGCAGGTAGGTCCGTTGAAAAAGCAGTCGGAAACCGCCAAGCGTTATTTGAAGCTCCGTGATGAGCTGAAAATACAGGAGATCTCCGTTTGGATGACAACGCTCGATAAGCTCCATGAGCAGTCATCGGCGGTGGAGCTTGAATATGCACAGGTCACGCAGTCGCTTGATAAGGCACGGCGTGAGCTGGAGGCTCTATACGCTTCCTCCGAGGGCATATCCGAGCGCATGCATCAAAAGGACATCGAAAGCGAGGCGGCGAGAGAGCGTCTTTCCGCGGCGGAAAGTGCCGCGGCGGAGTGCGATGCCAACGTTGCCGTCATAAAGGCAAATGTAGAGAGCAGTATAGAGAGCAAGGAG
>CAZBYU010000193.1:0-3275 GCA_964496235.1 uncultured Oscillospiraceae bacterium
TTATGGATGCCCACACCAAGATTGATAAATTCATGTGCTATGACTGCGGCTATATTGAGGGTCGCCGTGTGCCGACTAAGAAGGTCGATAATAATGTCCATGGCTTTGCCAAGCTTATAAAGCTTTTTGACCGTACTGTCGCTTGATACGCCGAAGGGCTGTATGACAGTCCCGCATTAAAAAGATATTTACCGAGTTTGTTTCATCTCGTTTCCTTTTCATACCATCCAAAGAGCGTGCCGTATGTTCCTGCGGCACGCTCAAACTATATGATGCTGTAATTATTCGGCTTTTTACTCTATACGACGACCGGGTGAATGTGAGCTTTTTCGTTGAGAGGAAATATCTACTTCGTCAGCAAAAACGGAGTTCCCATGCTGTACGGACTACGGGGAACTGAGCGGCGGATATGCTCGCGCATGGCGGCGTTGTCGACCACGACCATGCCGGAAAGACGGTCGATACCATGCTCTAAGAGAGCCGGACACATCGGCACGGACGGACCGAGCAACACCGTGTACGCCCCTCGACTGAGTTGTAAGAGCCGAGGTAGGGTCTTGTTCATCATGGCACTGCCGGTGATGAAAACATAATCGCACTGCGGCAGGATATGTTCACAGGCGGAGTCGGGATAGTCACCGGGTTGTGGTTTCCGCTCAAGCGTGTAGACGCGAGCGGCTTTTTCGTGAACCTCGTCCGTCAGGTGCATGTGTCCGATAATGCCCACGACCGCGCCGTCAAAGTTCAGCCCGCGCACGGCGTGGTTTTCAAACGGTTCGGCGCAGTTAAGCTCACTTACGCGCTCGAGGGTGTTGAAGTATGCGTTCATTGCGGCTAGCCCCATCGCCGCCTCTTTCAGATTCCAGCTTTTCGCGCACTCTCCGGCTTCGCGCAGTGTCAGCCCGGCAAGCCCGCCGGGATAAACAGGCGGGCGAGTCACAATGTCGCTCGCCATGGCTATGCCGAGGTGAGTGCCTGTCTCCGCAAAGGCGAAGTTTGCTCCGACCTCGGCGCATGTGACGCGTGCAAGTGCCTCCTTGCCGCGCATTTCGCCGAGCATAGTGTCGTATATTGCAAAAAAGTCATCCATTTTCTGCTCCAAGCTACATATCTGCATGTTATAATTGTTTACATTATAGCACCATGTGTGCGGCTTGCCAATAGCGGGGGATTGTATTATAATTGTGAGCAGATGAAGGGGCAACCGAGAAAGGGGTGTGTTTCCATGAAAAGACTGACACCTACGCTGGCGTTGTTGCTGGCGTTTACGCTGGTGTTGAGCGGCTGCGGCGGCAAAAAGACGCAGGACAGCGCGGCAGACATTGCCGCGGATACGCCCACGGAAGCACCCGTAGAGCTTATCCAACCCAAGATATCCGAAAAATACAACAGCATTGACGATACCGGGAAAAAGGAAAAGAACGCGGTTCGTGAGGAGCTTTTGTCTGTGGCAGAGGGTTGCCGCGATATATATGAGCAGGCGGACAAGGGTGCGGCGATAAATGTCGTGCTGGATAATGCCACGGTTCGCGCAATGGTGACGCGGATAGGACAGCTCGGCTACAGCGCGGTGGACTATCTCGGCACGATGAACATGGTCTGTCCCGACCCTATCGTGTATTTCGGCAGTACTATACCCACTGCGGCGGACACAGGTGTGTCGTATTACACGGTGTATACCGACGGACAGATAAGCGTGTATCACCTCGCGCGGACGGACGGCGTGTGGTATCTCATTGCAATGAGTGCCGTGTGGGATAAGGACTGTAACCCCTCCGTACTCACCGAGGGGCGTTACGCCATCGGCGATGTGAGCTTTACCAATAAGGGCTGGCTCATCTATAACCGCAATACCGACAGCTTTGACGATAATCAGCGGGCAAACACCAATTCCTATGTTTTTGTGCGTGTTCTGCCCTATGATGATAATAAACGCGCACTCTGCGAAAAGTATGTTGTGCCTATAGGCTATTTTGAAAATAACCTCTTTACAACGACGTGGAGTGAGACAAACCTAGGCATTATCGACTTCAACAGCCTCTATTCCGCACTCTTCGGCATGTATCACGGCACGGATAATCTCACTGCGGCCAATTCCGGCAGCTATTTCGGCACGGTCGGCGCGACGAAGCTCTGCCTTGTCCCGACCGCGTCGTTTGAAAATGTTGTGCAGTATTATTTCAACATTGATTCTGCGGTACTCAAAAACATCTCCGATTACTCATCTCGACTCGGCGGTTACTTCTTCCTGCCATACTCCGAGGACGCTTATAACACCGCGCCCCGCACACCTCAGCCGGAGGTGGTGGAGTATTGGTATAACCCCGACGGCTCACTCACCATGCGTGTTGACGCTGTCAATCAGTGGTACGGCACGGATCAGGCGTTTTCGCATGAGCTTACCGTGAGACCCGATGACAAGGGCGGCTGGAAATACGTCTCCAACACCCTCATCGCCAATGAAAACAGCATAATCCCCACCGGTATCCTCTCCGGTCAGCTCGACATCGAACGCGCCAAAACAGGGTATTGAGAGCGTGGGGGCGATTTGCCTTTGAGTTGCGCTTATCTTATGCTTTGCGAACCTTGTCCATGTGACGGGTGGGGGCGAGCATAGGCATAGAGCCGCAGAGAATAGAGCAAGCCATAGAGGGTCACGCAATGTTGTTATAAAAATAAAGCCGCACTGTTAACAGGAAATAATAGCTGTTAACAGTGCGGCTGTGGTTTAAATGATATTCAACATTTTAGTTTTTCTCAAAATCGTAATCCAGCGCTTTCCATCCACCAGACATTTTTACTAAAATAACTGTATATGTTTCTCGTATAAGACCGGCTTCCTCTGATTCAAGTTTGGATTTTACAGTAACCTCTTTCCCTTTTCCTATATTGTCTGCGTCGAGTAAAGACGCTTCTTCATATGCATCTAAGATTTCGGAGTATTTTTCCTTTAGCTTCCGCTCTGATAAATCCTTTACGCGAGTTACAGTAAAGGAGTATTTATATTTACCAAACCAGTCTTCATGTCGTTCTTTTCCATATGATTTAACGACTTTGAAAAATTCTTGCCACGAAGTAATATCTTCATCATACCTATCACTCATTTCATCAAAGAAAACTTCTTCTTCGTCGCCGTCAAGGCTCACGGCATACCAATCATAAGCGGATAGTTTGGCCGTGGTTTTATAGTCGTAAAGAGACACCGCTTTAATAAATCTTTTTGCAACGGATTTTGGGCTGTTATATGAAATCACGCCGCAAACACCGCCTATTAC